>JADGCO010000161.1 GCA_015228935.1 Magnetococcales bacterium
CTTGAAATCATCTCAAAAGCAGCTCGAAAAATGGGAAAAGCTGCGAAGATGGGTTGAGAGTGGCAGGCGTGACCCGATGCCACCATTGGAGCGGAGGCAACAAAAATTGCCAGGTTGCGAGAGTCGGTACGCTGCGTGGGACAGGCATAGGGTCACTTCTCCGAAATGGTGATTGTTTCGGAGGAGAATACCCGTCGCCAGGTTAGTCGAATGTAAATGAAAAGTTAATTAAAGGTTAATTTGAAAAAAAAATTGAAAAAAACGGGGAACCACGAGGTTCCCCGTTGATTTGCATCCTGGATTTTCGAAAAGTTCGAAACGGAGACGTCACCCGCGCAGGGCGTCGCGCACGGCTTCCATGGTTTTTTGGGCATCGCCAAAGAGCATGCGGGTATTTTCTTTGTAGAACAGGGGATTGTCCACACCCGAATATCCGGTGGCCATGCTGCGTTTCAGGACGATGGAGGTTTTGGCTTTCCAGACTTCCAGGACCGGCATGCCATAGATGGGGCTGCCGGGATGATCCTGGGCACTGGGGTTGACAATGTCGTTGGCACCGATGACCAGAGAAACATCCGTCTCCGGGAAATCCTTGTTGATTTCGTCCATTTCCAGAACGATGTCATAGGGAACCTTGGCCTCGGCCAGGAGAACGTTCATGTGTCCCGGCAGGCGACCGGCCACGGGATGGATGCCAAAACGGACATTGACCTTGCGATCCCGCAAAAATTTGGTGATTTCATAGACGGGATGCTGGGCCTGGGCGACGGCCATGCCATAGCCGGGGACGATGATCACTTCCTTGGCATCACGCAACAGATCGGCCACCTCTTCGGCACTGATGGGGAAGACCTCCTTGGGACCGTCGTCACCAACGGTCGTGCCGCCTTCGACCCCGAAACCGCCGAGAATGACGCTCACAAAGGAGCGGTTCATGGCCCGGCACATGATGTAACTCAGGATGGCACCACTGCTGCCGACCAGGGCACCCACGACGATGAGAACATCATTGGAGAGCATGAAGCCGGTTGCGGCGGAGGCCCAGCCCGAATAGCTGTTGAGCATGGAGACCACCACCGGCATGTCGGCACCCCCGATGCCCATCACCAGGTGCCAACCCAGGAAAAAGGCGATGGCGGTATTGAGCAGGAGGAACAGGGTGCCATGTTCGTGGGAGACCGGAAAAACGAAATATTTTCCGAACCAGATGACCACCAGCAGCAGGACAAAATTGAGTTCATGTCTGGCCGGAAGCATCAAGGACTTGCTGGGGATGATGCCGCGCAGTTTGCCATAGGCGACCAGTGAGCCTGTGAAGGTGACCGCGCCGATGAAGACACCGATATAGGTCTCCACCATATGGATGGTTCGTTCTGTGCCGACGAGGGGATGGGAGACATCCAGATAATTGGCGAAGCCCACCATGACAGCGGCCAGTCCCACAAAGCTGTGCAAAATGGCCACGAGTTCGGGCATCTGGGTCATTTCGACCCGCGAGGCCAGAAGAGCGCCGATGGCCGTGCCGGCGATCATCAGGACGGCCAGGAGGCCAAAAGCGGTCACCTTGCCACTGAAAACGGTGGCCAGGATGGCAATGGTGATGCCGATGACGCCATAAATGTTGCCGCGCCGTGCCGTTTCCTGGTTGCTGAGGCCACCCAGGCTGAGAATGAACAGCAGACTGGCGGCGATGTAGGATACCGAAAGAATTCCTGGTGACATGGTCAGACCCCCTTATCTGCGAAACATTTTCAACATGCGGTGGGTGACCAGGAAACCGCCGGCCACATTGATCATGGCAATCAGTACCGAAACACTGGCCAGGAAGGTCACCATACTGCCCGGCGGACCGGAAATTTCCAGCAGGGCACCGATGATGATGATGCCGCTGATGGCGTTGGTGACGCTCATCAGGGGGGTATGCAGCGACGGGGTGACATTCCAGACCACCTGATAACCCACAAAGATGGCCAGCACGAAGACGATCAGGTGGGAGAGAAAGGCCGGCGGTGCCGAAGCACCGATGGCCAGCAGGGCCAGCGCCCCACCACCCATGGCCATGGCGATGCTTTTGTTTTTTTCTTTTTTGACCTGTTCGATCTCTTCCGGGGTGGGTTCATGTTTGACCGGTGCGGGACGCAAGGGGGCTTTTCCCACCTGGGGTTGCGCAGAAACCGGTGTTTTGAGGGGTGGAGGTGGCCAAGTAATTTCGCCATTGTGGACCACGGTACTGGAGCGGACCACATCATCTTCCATGTCGAAGTGCAATTGCCCATCTTTTTTCTTGCACATGTCGGAGATCAGGTGGCGCAGATTGGTGGCATAGAGCTGGCTGGCCTGGGTGGGCAGGCGGCTGGGAAGGTCGGTAAAGCCGATGATGGTCACACCGTGTTTGACAACGATTTTGCCGGGTTCGGTCAGTTCGCAGTTGCCGCCATTTTCAGCGGCCATGTCCACGATGACACTCCCTTCCCGCATGGATTTGACCATGTCGGCGGTGATCAGGACGGGGGCGGGTTTGCCGGGAATCAGGGCGGTGGTGATGATGATATCCACCTCTTTGGCCTGTTGGGCGAAGAGTTCCATTTCCGCCTTGATGAAGGCTTCGCTCATGACCTTGGCATAGCCACCGGCACCGGTCCCGTCCTCCTCGAAATCGAGTTCCAGGAATTCGGCACCCATGCTTTGGATTTGTTCTTTCACTTCGGGGCGGGTATCGAAGGCGCGCACCACGGCACCGAGGCTGCCTGCCGCACCGATGGCCGCCAGACCGGCCACGCCGGCCCCGATGACCATGACCAGGGCGGGGGGCATTTTGCCGGCGGCGGTGATTTGTCCGGTGAAAAAGCGCCCGAACTGGTTGGCTGCCTCGATCACGCCCCGATAGCCGCCAATGTTGGCCATGGAACTCAAGGCATCCATTTTCTGGGCGCGGGAGATGCGGGGCACGGCATCCATGGCAATGACCGTCGCCTTGCGGGCGGCCAGACGATCCAGCAGCTCCTTGTTTTGCGCCGGCCAGATGAAGCTGATCAACGTGGCCCCTTCCCGCAGGAGATCCGCTTCATGCCGTTTCAGGCGTGTGTGCTGGATGGGGGCACGCACTTTGAGGACGATATCGGCGGCTGCCCAGAGGGATTTGGCATCCGGGACAATTTCTGCGCCGGCATTCTGGTAGCTTTGATTGGTAAACTTGGCCTCATCACCCGCACCGGCCTCCACGAGTACGGTAAAGCCGAGCTTGCCGAGCTGCACCACCGAGTCAGGCGTCGCCGCCACCCGTTTTTCTCCGGGATGGATTTCCTTCGGAATACCAATTTTCATTTGCGTCACCACTGGGATGTTTGAAAAAGTGCCTGATTGAACAGGGATGTACAATTCACCAGACGATCTCTGGAACGGGAACGAACCGGCCCGGCAACCGACTCCCTGGCAATGGGCACCAGAAAACCAGGGCAGGTTTACTTCATGCCTGACTGGTTACGTCCATGGATCAGCCAGACAGCGAACGTCTGCATGGCACCATGAAGTTCTCTGGCCTGCGGCGTGTTTGCAACTGTCTTGGGATCCATTTCCAGATTGTAATCAGCCGCCAGATTCTGGATCAGGTCGTGCAGGGAGTCATCGAGGGTGGTTTGAGTTTTCTGAAGAATTTCGTCGATACCGCAGGTCATGTCACACTCTTTGTATCCTGAAGCCGTTTCTGTCACGGTGGCGGGAAAGTGGGAACAATCCACAAAACCATGCATGTGACCGGGAATGCTTCCGCCTTCGGAGCGATCACTCTCTTTTTCAAGCCAACGGGGATTGAGCATAAGGCATCTGCCAGGGAGAAGTCCACGATTTACACGTTATATTTGTAAATTCCATTTTGAATGGACGCATGCTGCATGGGACATCAACGCCCACCACAACTCGTGGACCTGTCGGGAAACAGGTTGATTACACCTGCGAGTCGCTCTGCTTCTTTTCATTTCATTTGGTCACATATATGGCTTTCAACAATTCCCGGGTCCGGGCTGCGAGTCGCTCTGCATCCTGCGCCAAGCCTCCGATGGCTGCCGAGTCTTCGCGGATGGCTTTTTCGACACCGTCGATCTCTTGCAGAACATCCTCGACGCCCTTTGTCTGGCTGGCGCTGGCTGTACTGATTTCGCGCACCAGCCCGGCCGTCATGCGTATATCCTCCACCACCTGCCGGATCGTCACGCCTGTGTGGTTGACTGTTTCGACACTGGAATCCGAGTACTCACCGATCTCTTCGGAGGCTTGTCGGCTATGTTCGGCCAGTTTCCGCACCTCTGCCGCCACGACCGCAAATCCCTTGCCATGTTCGCCTGCCCGGGCCGCTTCGATGGCGGCGTTCAGGGCGAGCAAATCTGTTTGGCGTGCGATTTCTTTCACCACGGTGACCCGCTCGCGAATCTGCCGCATCACATCGACGGCGCGTGCCGCATCCTCCACACTGATATCTCCGGTTTTGGCTGTTTCTGCGGCAATTTTTTCTGTTTTGTGCGCATTATCATTATTGAGACGGACCATCTGGGCAATACCGTTGATGGACCGCGCCAGCTTTTCCACGGTATCCGACTGGAATCCAGAACTTTTTGCCAGCGATTGTGACCGTTCATTCACATGGCCGGCAATATCGGCCACTTCCATGGTGATGCCGCGAATGCGATCAAAAGTTTCACCAAGCTGATCGGCCAGGACATTCATGGCCACGGCCATTTGGCCTGTTTCATCATTGGTAGTCACTTCGATGCGTTTGGTCAGATTTCCACCGGCCATGAAACTGGCGGTGGTCAGGGCATCCTGTAAAGGTCGCACCACCAGCCCTGCCAACCACCAGATGGTGATTGTGGCGATCAACAGGATTGTCACACCTGTCAGGAGAATCAACGCCTTGATATCTGACAACGTGGTCTTGCCTTCCAACAGGGCTGAAAAGGGCCTGATGGCCACGATACTCCAACCCAATTCCGGCATGACTGGCTGATAGGCAACGTAGTAGTGTTTGCCATTGTGGATAAACTCTCCCTTTCCCTCTTTGCCATCCTGCATTTGTTTCGTTATGGCAGCAAAATCCTGCGTGGGATAGAGTGAAGCAACAGCCGGAAGATACGCTTCCAACCTGGGTTCCGGATTGGCTCCTCCTCCCGATTCAGGACGTGCTTCCATATTGAAAACATTGGCAGAATCGGCAATGACCAACCCGTCCTTATCCACCATCAGAAAACGATACAGCTCTCTTGCACCTCCATCCTTGCCATGCTTGTTTTCATGCAACACATCCTGGAACATGGCTACCGGTATTTCGTAATGAAAAAAGGCCGGTTTGCTGCCATCGCCGAGAACGATGGGAGATGTGTAGGCAAAAACCCATTTTTTGGCATCCGGCGACATATACGGCGACGCAATGAAGACTTCCCCCTTGTTCCTGGCGAAGGTGGGTTGAAAAAATTCAGATGAATTTTCCTTGCTGGAATAGTCTTCCCTGGCAGCCGGTTTGCCGAAGGTGGTCCGCAAATGTTCCTGACCGGAGCGATCAATGAGACACGTCTCCACAATGGGAAACCGTTCCTGAACGGCCATGATCATGCGGTCCAACCGTTCCAGTAGCTCCTGCTGGCGTGGAGAAAACTGGATGACGCCAGAGGCATCAAAACGGTTCTCCTGGCTTTCGGTAAGCTGAAAATACTCCTCAAAGGCAGGATTTTCCATGATCAACAACAGGTCATTACGAGCCTTGTTGTGAAACATTTCCGTCAAATGGCCCTTCTGTTGCAAGTCGTTCACCATGGCATGCGATGCGGCATCAACAACTGCTGTTTCAATTGCGCGAAAGGCAATCCATCCCAAAACCGCCAATCCGACGCTGAGTTGAAAGACAAATGGCAATAAAAACTTGTACTTGATGCCGATCAGCCGCTTCTTGAAAGAAACACCCACTGCCCCCCCTCCCCTTAAATCATAACGATCCTGAACATACCTGGAATTCCCCGTTCCCGGCATGTTCATGCAACATATCGATACAGAACCCGGTCCTCGATGGTTTTAACTATTCAATGTTTTTGACTGAAAACCAAGATTGACAGTATGATGAATACACACCCGGGCCAAGTCATGGCCGGGCAGGCAAGATTTCCCTCTCCCCGAATAACCTTGCCCGCATCTCTGCCTTATTCCTCTTCTGAAAGCCCGCCGCATGACCTGGAAATAATAAAGCGCCCGTCCCAAATGCGCAATGGCCAAAATTTGAAAAAGACTGCTTTCCATTCCTGCCGCGATCAATATGCAAATATTATCTTGCAATTAAAACACTTGATTCATTAAAAAAAATTAATAATCAAATCCACCCAGCCAGCTCGTTCCGGACCATGGCGGTCAAGGCCGCCAACCAGGACGGGTGATCATTCAGGCAGGGAATGTAATGGAAATGTGTACCACCGGCATGCAGGAACATTTCCCGTCCCTGCTTGTCGATCTCTTCGAGGGTTTCCAGGCAGTCGGCAACAAAGCCCGGACACACCACCGCCACGGAGCGGATGCCTTCTCCCGGCAAATTTTTCAAGACAGT
>JADGCO010000162.1 GCA_015228935.1 Magnetococcales bacterium
AAACCTACCGCATGCTCTCCGACCATCTCGGCAGTGTGCGGCTGGTCGTCAATATCAGCGATGGCTCCATTGTCCAGCAGATGGATTATGACGAAGGCTCAATATGGATTCCGGGGTCTTACCGAACCAAGAGTTCTAGCAAGGAGTGCAGTAGCTTCTTTCCACGCATTCTCACGTTGTGAATAAATTTTTTTTTAGTTTCTCCAGTCCAATTCAGAGTGTCAAAGTCCAGCTTGAGATGTCAATCAGTCCAGCTCGGGTTGTCGCGCCACACCAGGCCGCCATGGACAAACTGGACAAAAGGGTGTCATCCCCACCTGCCGCAGAATTACACCAAAATTACACAGAGGGGTCGGTTGGCAGTGAGGAGGAAGATGCTTAACACGCTATTTTACTGGTAGCGAGGGGGGGACTTGAACCCCCGACCTCCGGATTATGAATCCGTTGCTCTGACCAGCTGAGCTACCCCGCCACAACGCACGTCGGAGGAGATTCTACCTCCAAGTCTGGACGTGTCAACCTTCAACGTCTTTTTGTGCCGCTTCTTCACTGGCATCCCATTTTTTGATCAGGGGGACGGCGAGACCCGAAGCTGCGAGATTGGCACTGGTTTCCTTGGCATCTTTTTCGGATTTATAGGGTCCGAGAATCACCTTGAAAAATTTTTGTGCGTCTTCCACCTTGATGATGCGCAGGGGCTTGACACCCAATTTTTCGGCATTTGCCATGCTGTCGATGGCATTGCCAAGGTGGATCTCCTTGCTGATGGAGATCATGTAGCCTTCCCAGGTATTGTCGGTTTTAACGATAATCCCTGCGGAGCGCAATTTGATCTCCGCTTCCTTGGCATCACCAAAGATGCGGAAAGGCCCGGCTTGCACGTTATTGACCAGCACCATGTCGGTTTGTTGCAGCAGACGCGGATTCAAGCCCTTGGTACGCAGACGAGCGATCAGGGTATCGGCACCCTTGCGCAGGGCAAAACTCCCAGCTTGCACATAGTAACCCTTGCCATCCGGTGCCTGTGAGCCGACACTCGCCGACTCCGCAACTGCCGCTGGTGGCGTATGGGTCGGGGATGGCTTGGGTTCCGCACGCCCGACAGGCTTGGAAACGGCCTGTAAAGTCGCTGCGGGTGTTTTTGGCTTTTCTGCCGCTTTTTCCTTGACTGGAGGCACTTCCGGCTTGGCGGAATGCTCTTTGGACTCCGGCTTTGCTTCCGGCCTGGCTTCGGTTTTGGCCTGACCGGCTGATTTGGGTTGCAGAGGCAACACCTTGCCCATCATGAGGGGACCGGTCCAAAGACCGGACTCGGTTTTGGTCAGGGTGATCCAGAGCAGGTGCAGATTCAACAAAGCCATCAGGGAGACGAAGGCCAACGGCCCGAAACGGGACAGGGCCGAACTTCCCCCCGAGGAACTGAATCGACTCGTGATTGCTGACAAAGCCTGACTCATGAGACCCCCTGGCGATTTCTTTCGTAGAGGATACGCAGACCGGTCAAGGTCAGAAATTCATCGACAATTTCAATCCGGCGACTGTCCTGGGCGATCAAGCGTGCCAACCCACCTGTGGCCACAACCCGCAGGGGTTTGAAGCCGGACTCTTCCTCCATGCGTTCGATCAAGCCGTCCACCAACCCGACATACCCCCAGTAGAGACCGGACTGCATCGAACTGACCGTATCGCGACCCACCACAACGGTGGGTTGGGCCAGTTCGATACGGGGCAACTTGGCGGTACGTTCGAAGAGGGCATCCATCGCCAGACCGAGGCCCGGGGCAATGGCCCCCCCCAGATATTCACCCTTGGGGCCGACCAGATCGAAGGTGGTCGCCGTACCAAAATCGACCACCACGGAGGCCTGCTGCAACATCTGAAAGGCGGCCACCGCGTTGACCACCCGATCCGCGCCCACTTCCTTGGGATTGTCATAGCGGATGGACATACCGGTCTTCAGACCGGGGCCGACCAGGAGGGGCGTCAATCCCAGGTAGCGACGAATCGCCCGGACCAGGGCAGATTGAACCGGGGGCACCACACTTGAAATGATGACACCCTCGACAGCGCTCCGATCCATGCCGGACGAACTGAACAGATTGGCAATCAGAAAGCCGTATTCATCGCCGGTACACTCCACCCGTGTGGAGACCCGCCAATGCCGGATCAACTCTTCCTGCTCGTACACACCCCAGACGATATGGGTATTACCGACATCCACCACCAGCAACATATCGAATCTCGCATTTTCAGGAAAGCCAGGACACCCTGCATGTATTTTCGGCATTCATCCCTGACAACTCAAGCCGGATTTTTTCATGCCTCGTGCGCACGTCGCCTCCGGCAACCCGGGCCGGATTTTTTCATGCCTTGTTCATGCGTCATTTCCGGCAACCCGGGCCGGATTTCATCATTACGGCAAAATCCACTTTATACAAGAGCCACATCACCTGCCACCACGCGGCTGACGGTCCCATTGTCATCGCGGCGAACCAGGAGGAAACCATCCGCATCCATATCCTGGGCAACACCCGTGAATTGTTCCTTGATCAAATTGACCTTGACCCGGCGTTCCTGGATGCGGGCCATGGCCAACCAGGCATTCCGAACAACGCCAAACCCCTCTTCCTGATACTGGTGGTACCATGTTTCAAAGCGCTTCAAAAATCCGACCAATAAATGGCGGCGCAGGAGCGGAACCGGGCTGGCAACCAGGGAACCAGACTCCGCACAAATATCTGCCAAACTGATGGCTGTGGCCTGCAATTCGGGGGGAAACAAGGCCGTTGTGGCATGGACATTCAGGCCGACGCCGACCACGACATGATGAACCTGATCCATTTCGGCACTCATTTCGGTCAGGATGCCAGCCAATTTTCGTCCCCGCAGCAACAGGTCATTGGGCCATTTGATGGCCACATCCGCAAAGCCGGCCTCGCGAATCGTCTCGGCCAGGGCCAATCCGGCCAGGAGGGTCAACTGGAAGGTTCGACCCGGATTCATGCGGGGGCGTAACAGAATTGAAAAACAGAGATTCACTCCCGGGGGCGAGACCCAACTTCGTCCCAGGCGACCACGTCCCCGGGTTTGACTTTCTGCCACCACGACAGTTCCTTCGGGTGCCCCTGCCCGTGCCCGGGTCACGACATCCTCATTGGTCGAACCAACCTCGACCAGATAATGGTACCGTTCAGCCTGAAACAGGCCCGGCGACAGCAGGGAGGCAACGGCCTCGCGGGTCAACAGATCGGGTTCGCGCACCGGGCGATATCCTTTTCATGTCTGGATGCAATAACGCAGCCATTTTGCAACCTCGCCAGCCGTTTGCATGACGGTTGACAGATCAGGCATCTTCATCGATGAGCAACGAGACATCCTTGCTGGTGGCGCTGCGGGTGATGGCCCCCACGGAGATCAAATCGACGCCGGTTTCCGCCACGGCGCGGACTTTTTGCAGGTTCATATTGCCACTGGCCTCGACCAGGGCCTGGCCGTTGACAAGCTGGACAGCTTTGGTGATGTTGGAAATATCCATGTTGTCGAGCAGGATGGCGTGGACCCCCACATCCAGACACTCCTGGACCTGGGCCATGGTTTCACACTCCACCTGGATGCGCAGGAGATGGTGGACGGTTGCCCGGACCTGTTCCACGGCATTTTTCACGCCTCCGGCCAGGGCGATGTGATTTTCCTTGATGAGGACACCATCATCCAGGCCCATGCGATGGTTGTGGCCGCCGCCGACCCGCACGGCATATTTTTGCAGCAGGCGCAGGCCGGGCACGGTTTTGCGGGTATCGACGATGCGGGCATTGGTGCCGGATATTTGCTCGACATACTGGCGGGTCAGGGTGGCGACACCCGACAAATGCTGGAAAAAATTGAGGGCCACCCGTTCTCCGGTCAGGATGCCGCGTGCCGGTCCCTGGATGGTACAGATGGTATTGCCAGCCATGGCTCCGCAGCTTTCCTGGATGGTGGGCAGCATGCGCACCCGGGAATCCACCTGGCGAAACACCTCGGCCATCACCGACAGACCGCACACCACGAGGTCTTCGCGGGCCACCAGTTTGGCTTTGACTCCCTGTCCGGCTCCCAGAAGGGCATTTGTGGTCACATCTCCGCGACCCACATCTTCGGCCAGGGCATTTTTGACAACCTCCAACCAGGGAAATGTCATGTTTCTCTCCGCAGGGCACGAATTCGTTCCAGGGCTTCGGCCAACCCTTGTCGCTGCTCTTCCATGGAGCGCTGTTTGTGGCGTTCCTTGTCGATCACATCGGGTTTGGCCTTGGCGAGAAAATTTTCATTGCTGAGTTTGCCGAGAACCTTCTGGAGGTCCCCTTCCACCTTGCCGATGGCTTTTTCCAGACGGGACTCTTCGGCATCCAGGTCGATGATCCCGGCCAGGGGAATGAAGAGACGCAAGCCTTGCACCACGCCGGAGGCACAGCCGGACGGCGCGTCTCCGGTCAGCTCACGCCAGCCGGAAAGACGTCCGAGAGAGACAATCACCTCTTGATGGTCGCGCACATGTCTGATTGCCCAGGCTTCACCGGCAACCAGGAGTTCCAGGGGTTGTCCGGGGGGAATATCCATCTCGGCACGCATGGTACGGACCGCCGTGATGCAGGCCATCACCCACTCCATCTCTTTTTCCACGCCGGGATCCTGGCGGGCGGCATCCGCTTGCGGCCAGGGGGCCAGCATGATGGTTTCCCCCTGTCGCCCTACACCCGGAGCCACTTTCTGCCACAACTCCTCGGTGATGAACGGCATCAGCGGATGCAGCAGGCGCAACGCGGTTTCCAGGACATCCAGCATGGTGTAGCGCACCGCCACCCGGCTCTCTTCGGTTACTGTCGCACCGTAGATGGCCGGTTTGACCAGTTCCAGATACCAGTCACAATAGTGACCCCACAGGAATTGATAAACGGCATTGGCTGCATCATTGATCCGGTATTCATCCAGCGCCCGTCCGGTTTCGCGGATCAGATGCTGCAACCGGGATACGATCCACCGGTCGGCGACCGAAAGGGAATGGTGTGTCTGCCCCAGGCCGCACTCCCGCCCGGAGGTATTCATCAGGACAAACCGGCTGGCATTCCACAATTTGTTGCAAAAATTGCGATAGCCTTCGATCCGTCCCAGGTCGAATTTGACATCGCGTCCCTGGGTGGCGAGACTCGCCATGGTAAAGCGCAGGGCATCGGTTCCGAAGGCCGGGATGCCTAGGGGGAAATCCTGGCGGGTGGCCTGTTCAATTTTGCGGGCCAGGTGGGGCTGCATCATGTCCCGGGTGCGCTTGGCGACCAGGTCTGCCAGGGCGATGCCATCGATCAGGTCGAGCGGATCCAGGATATTGCCTTTGGATTTGCTCATCTTCTGGCCTTCTCCGTCCCGGACCAGGCCATGAATGTACACTTCCCGGAAGGGAACATCTCCGGCAAACTTGAGACCCATCATGATCATCCGGGCGACCCAGAAAAAAATGATGTCGAACCCCGTGACGAGGACCTGGGTGGGATAAAACCGGGCCAGTTCGGGGGTTTGTTCCGGCCAGCCAAGGGTGGAAAAGGGCCACAGGGCCGAGGAAAACCAGGTATCCAGGACATCTGGATCCCGGGTCAGGGGCACCGGTTTGCCATAGTGTTGTGTGGCAGCCGCCATGACCTCTTCTTCGCTGCGCCCGACGAAGGGCTGGCCATCCGGGCCATACCAGGCCGGAATCCGATGTCCCCACCAGATCTGGCGGGAAATGCACCAGTCCTGGATGTTGCGCATCCATTCAAAATAGGTTTTTTCCCAATTGGCCGGCACAAACCGGATGCGTCCTTCTTCGACAACCCGGATTGCTTCGGCGGCCAGGGGGGCGGTTTTGACAAACCATTGATCGGTCAGATAGGGTTCCACCACGACCTTGGTTCGATCCCCACGCGGAACCATCAGTCGATGAGGTTCGACCTTTTCCAACAGACCCCTGGCTTCCAGGTCCGCCACCACCCGGGTACGGGCGGCAAAGCGATCCATGCCACGATAGGCAGGGGGCACCACGTCGTTGAGTTGGGCAGAGTCGGTAAAAATATTGATTTTTTCCAAACCATGCCGTTCGCCCATGGCATGGTCGTTGAAGTCGTGGGCCGGGGTGATTTTGACGCAGCCGGTGCCAAACTCTGGATCCACATAGGCGTCGGCGATGATGGGAATATCCCGTTCCGCCAGGGGAAGTCGCACCTTCCGACCCACCAGATGCCGATAGCGAACATCCTCCGGATGAACGGCCACGGCCGTATCCCCGAGCATGGTCTCCGGTCTCGTCGTCGCCACCACCAGATGGCCGCTACCATCCGCGAGGGGAT
>JADGCO010000163.1 GCA_015228935.1 Magnetococcales bacterium
TCAAGTCTGTTCTTATTTTCCGCGATTCTGAGTTGATGAACCTGATTTTCGGATAATCACATTGCTTTCCGAAATCGTCGTTCTTTTCGGTGGAGGAGGCGGTGGAGGGGCTTCTGACCTTGGTTTTTTGGGCAACGCTTCTGTTTTTTGTTTCTCGGACATTGCTTGCATCCATGATTGAAATGTAAATTATCTACAAATAAGTTCATCAACCTTTGCCACCATCTCAACACCGGCATGGTTTCTTGCTTCGGTCAGGATTTTTTTAACGAATCCCCAAGAGTCAGACGCAGTGCCGCCGCCTGTTGTTCCAATTGGCGGATGATCGTGTCAACCATGTCGGGAATGACAATCTGGCCCATGTTTCATCTCCTCTTCCGTACATTGGGCTTTGGTACCAATCAGACAACGGCGATAAACCATACGGTGTGTTTCAACCCATAAAAATGGGTCGGCATGGGACGGGATAATCAACTCTTGACACAATGACTATAAAAATAGCGCCAAGCTGTTCTTATTTTTCCGCGATCCTGAGTTGATAAACTTGACTTTCGGATAATAACGTCACTTTTTAAAATCGTTATTCTTTTCGATGAAGAGTGTTAAATTAAATATTAATGATTATACGTTAATTTAATTGATCCTATTGGCTTTGTGTAAATTTATTCCAGACCCGTGCCTTTGCCAGAACTCCACAGGAGTCAGGATGGTAAACTGATCTTGCAATACCAACAAGTCCTGATCCCCAGTGATCAAACAGTCCGCTCCACTCACAAAAAATGCAGCCAAAATCGGAGCATCACTGGAATCGCGAAGATCGATAATATTCAAGCTTGACATGGCCACCATCTCCACAAAATTACGCAATACGTTTACAAACCGGATTATATGTTGATCATCCCACTGTAAACGATGGCGAATTTTTGGATAAGCCAACACTTTATTCACTTCAACAACCATGGCCTCGTTCATGACCATCCGCAAATCGCCCCTTTGCCAAGCCGCAACAATTTTTCCGGGAATACCATTTGGAAACATGAGGCCAGAGATCAGGACATTGGTGTCAAGAACAACTCTCATTGTTAACGGCCTCGGGCCGCTCTCACAGCTTCCGCAATCTCGGTTTCTACCAAAACCTGGTCCTGGGCAGAACAGGCAAATGCCAATTCGTTCGTCATCTGTTGAAATTCATCATGCATCATGCAGATTTTTTCAAATAAATCAATGTTAACCATGGCAGCCACCGGTTTCCCATCCTGTGTAATCAGAACGGTGTCGCGCCGATATTGAACCTCGTTGAGCAGTTCACCAAGATCCTGGCAAACCGTCATGACTGTCGCTTCCCGAATCATGGCACGTATCCTCCCCATAAAAATCTATCAGATCCGACTGTATCAACTTATCGATGCAAGTCAATAATAAGTTTACAGTCTTTTCGACTCCATTGCCCTGGAAACCTGGTGTCGCAAGGAAAGTTTAGCCTTGAACATCCCTTTCAACTGCGGAATTTCGGGCTTACCCTGAACATATTCAAGATTTTTCCAGGGATTCCCCATGCCAGAACGTTCTTTGACCCGCACTGCCAGGGCTTTGCTCGCTTTTTCCAATCGGGTGTTGACCCATATTGCAGCCAGCCTCATCACGCTGTTGATCACGCCGACGGTCCTGCTGGGTTTGGGCCAGGAGATGTATGGTGCCTGGCAGGTGATTCGTGAACAGATGAATTTTTTATCCATGGGACAATTCCGGCCCATGGGTGTCTTGCGTCTGACCCTGGCCCGTACCGCCGCCACGACCGATGATCTCGACAAACGGCGTCAAGTCTGGGCCGCGTTGCAGGTGTGGTGCATGACCATTCCCCTGCTGACCCTGTTTTCCGGGCTGCTGGTCTATTATGCCCCCCGACTCATTCCCGTGACTGAAGCCCATGTGCCGACGGTGCAACTGGGATTGATCATTGCCGGGGTGGTGGTGGTGTTGACGCCACTCTTGAATTTGCCGGGATCGATCTTGCAGGGCCTCAACAGCGAATACCGGTCCATGGGGGTCCAGGCCACCGGAATCATCCTGGCCAATCTGTCCATTTATGGTCTGGTCCTGCTGGGTTTTGGTTTGCCGGCGGTCCTGATTGGCTCGGCCCTGCAAATCACCCTGGTGGGTACGGCCAACTTCATCATTGTGCGGCGTCATGTGCCCTGGTTTGGCATCAGTCGCCCCCTGCCCGGCATGGTGCGGCAGTTTTTCATGCTCAATTTCTGGAACCTGCATGCCGCCTTTTGCCGCAGCATTTTCAAATCCGGGGATTTGATCCTGATCGGCTTTCATTTTGGACCCAAAAGTGTCACGCTCTACACCCTCACCCGGGCCATCATGGACCGGATCATGGAACCCCTGCTGCAATTTTTCGATGCCGGTCTGCCCGGGGTGGGAGAGCTGCTCGGCAGCGGCCAAAAGGAGCGTCTGGTCCGGCTGCGCGGTGAAATGGTGCGCGTCCTGTGGTTTGGCCTGACTTTGACCGGTTGCGGCGTGATCCTGCTGAATGGAGCCTTTTTGCGCCTTTGGGTGGGAGAGGCTTTTTTTGGCGGGCAACACCTGACCCAGGCACTGGTGATCCTGACCATGACCACGGCTGTCAGCAACCTGGAATTGATGATCGTCGATTCCGCCCTGCGCCTGCGGGAAAAGGCCTGGGCGTTGACTCTGGGTGCGATGGTGTACCTTGGCGGCTTTTTCTGGCTCAAGTCACATCTGGGACTGGTGGCGGTTGCTTTGGCCCAGTCCGTGGGCACGTTGTTGCTGATCGGTCTGTTCTGGGTTGTGGTGGCCCATACCCTGGACCTGACTCCGAGCGGGCTGCTGCGGATTTATGTGCGACCGGTCATGGTCTCCGGTATCCTGCTGGCCGTCACGAGTTGGCTTGCCCCTTTTGTGGCCAAAAACTGGCTTTTTTTTCTCTTGAATGGATTCGGTGTTCTGCTGGTGGTCGCGCCTTTGGCCTGGTTTGGTATTCTGGAAACGAGTGATCGTCGCCGACTGGGTGAACGGTTGCGATCCTTGTTGCCACGTCGCAAGAAGATGGACCAAAATGTTTGAATGGCCATGAAAGAAAGTCTGGCAAAATTTATCGGGGTCCAGGGGGCTGGCTCCCTGGCGGGTCAAGGGCAGCGCCCTTGCGGGTCAAGGGCAGCGCCCTTGCGGGGTTTGGGGCAGCGCCCCATGTTGTTTTTTTTGACGCCCCCCTTTTCACAGGGCTTTTTTTGCGCTTTTTGCAAAAAAAGCCCAGGGGGCGGGCCTTGGTCTGACCCTTGGCGCGTTTTTCAGCGCCAAGGGTCAGACGCATTGCAGGTTTTTAATCCTGATATATCATCTGTGGAGACCGAAAATTGAATCATGATCTGCATGAAAGAACCTGTTGGGGCTTCGCCCCAGACCCCACTGGGGCTTCGCCCCAGACCCCACTGGGGCTTCGCCCCAGACCCCACTGGGGGATGAATCCCCCAGACCCCCTCTTTTTTTTCAATTTGTTTTTTTTATTGTTTTGATATGCCTGCGCAACGTTCGGAAATTTATTTTTTCATGTCCTACGGCCTGGGTTTGCAGCAGTGGGTCCGTACCGGCACCCTGCATCGGGAACTCGCCATCTATCGCCTGCTGCAACAAATGGGCTGGCGCATCACCCTGGTCACCTACGACCGGGACCGGATTCCCCCCGACCCGGGATTTCCGGCCCGGGTCTGGACCTTGTGGCCCTACCCCTTTCTGCGCGGCAAGTTGCGCACTGTCTACTATCTTCTCATGCCTTTTCTGCGCTGGTCAGCGACCCGTCGGCAGGGGGTCCTCATCACCAACCAGGCCCACATGGGGTGGCCGGCCATCGTGGCCAAATGGGTTTGGGGCACCCCGCTGCTGGCCCGCTCCGGGGCCGTGTTCGGCGAGCAGCTTCCCCTCTCCGGAATGGCCGGAGAGTGGCGCGCCCGCCTGCGACGCGACCTGGAACGCAAGGTCTACGATGTGTGCGATCACGCCGTGGTGCCCACGCCGGAACTGCGCACCTGGGTGATGAACAATTATGGCGTTCCCCCGGAAAAAATTTCCGTCCACCCCAACAATGTCGATACCGACCGATTTCAACCCGATCCCGCCATCACCCCCGATCCGCTCTCCCTGGTCACCATCGCCCGGCATCACCCCGTCAAACGGGTCGATCTGGCAATTCGGGCCATTGCCCGGACCGACTACCACCTGACCGTCATCGGCGACGGCCCCCAACGCACCGAACTGGCAACCCTGGCGCAAACCCTGGAGGCCAAAGTCACCTTCATATCCCGGGTGGAGAATGAAGAGCTGCCAGCCCTGTTGCACCGCATGGGAGCCTATCTGATCACCGGCATCACCGAAGGTCATCCCAAGGCCCTCATCGAGGCCATGGCGTGTGGCATGGCCTGCATCGGCACCCACGGCCAGGGCATCACCAACATCCTCGCCGATGGTGTCAATGGTCTCCTGTGCGACGATGAACCGGCCTCCGTGCGTCAGGCCCTGGATCACCTGCGGGAAAATCCCGCCCTGCGCCTGAGCCTTGGCCAGGCGGCCCGGGAGTTTGTCGTGCGGGAATATGCCCTGACCACATTGGCTCACCAGCTCGATGCCATTTTGTGCCGCCTCCTGCACCCGGATTCCACACCCCGAACCCATGCCACCCCCAGCCAGAGGACACCGGCATGACCACCAGACCGGACAAGGCCACGCTGCCCGTTGCCTCTGCCGGCCCGCGCTGGCTGATCCATCTGTTGATGCTGGCGGTGTTTCTGGAGTTTGTCACCCTCCCCAAAATACCTGGAACCGGATTGGCCCCCATCAATTTTGTGCTGATGGTGGGTCTGGGCTATCTGTTTCTCAACACCAACCGCTTGCAGGAAATGCCCCGCGAAGCCCGTGCCATCATGGCCATTCTGCTCATTTTCAATATCTGGGATTATGTGTTGGGTTATTTTCTGGACAAGCCGGATCATGAATTTCCAGCCACTGCCATCCGGACAGCCATCGAGCTGACCCTGTTTTCGGTTCTGGTTCGCACCCCGGAAGAGTTGCGCCGCCTGGCCATGGCCGCCGGTCTGGGCATTCTGGTCTCCGCAACCATGGGCCTGCTGATTTATTTTATCGGCGAACCCTACCAATCCATCCGCGACTGGATGCTGCAAAGTACAGGGGTCAGCAAGGGGGTCAGTGGGCAACGTCTCTGGCTGTCAGGGCTTTCCGGGGAACATTTCATGTTCGGCTATCTCGTGGGGGGGGCACCCGTATTGGCCCTGACCCTGGCCCGGGCCTATGCGAGTCGCTTTTGGGCCTTGAGTGTCGGACTCTTCCTGGTCGCCCTCTACTACAATGCCGAACGGGCACCCCTGGTCATGGCGATTCCGGCCCTGCTCTATTTGATTGTCCGCTGGAACCTGCATCGGGGGTTTCTGGTCCCCATGCTCGTGATCCTCATCATGACGGGATATCTCTGGAAAGAGTTTGGTGCCACCCGTTCCAGCATGAACAACCTGCACTCCCAGACCCTGTTCGACCGCATCAAGGGAGGAGAAGATACCACAGATCGCTTTCACTGGCTGGCCAGCGGCATCAAATCGGTCCTGAATCATCCCCTGACCGGTGCCAGCCGCCTCGATTACGGGTCGGAGTTTCTGGGCATTCGCATGAAAATTCTCGACCCGAAACTGTTCATTCCCTACGCCCACAACCACTATGTCAACCTGGGTATGAATATCGGCATTCCGGGCTGGATTCTTGGTTATATGTTCTTGATCAATATTTTCAGAGCGTTGCGTCGCTTCAAGGCCGGCGTGCGCGGGGACCCTTTGCTGGAAATTCTCCAGCCCGGCCTCACGGCCTCCCTGTTGGCGGTGCTGGGCGTGGCCCTGTTCCACAATCAAGGCGTCTTTTTCGAGGAACCGCTCTCCATCATTCTGACCGGTCTGGCCCTGGCCGGATGCCGGGTGGCACAGGAACGGGAACACAATCAGGCATGAATAACCGCAAAAGTCTTTAAAAAAGTAAAGATTCAGAACCCCTTCAACAAAAGGATTTGGCATGAAAGACCTTGTTGGGGCTCCGCCCCAAACCCCGCCAGGAGGAAGGGCAGAGCCGCTTCCTCCTGG
>JADGCO010000164.1 GCA_015228935.1 Magnetococcales bacterium
AGGAAGGGCACAGCCCTTCCTCTTGGACCTCCATCCCAGTTTTTCATTCGTTTTTTTTGAAATTAATAAGTTATTAGACAGCCTCTCAGTCAATCCTTTTCAAGATCGATCACTCCTTGAACGAGCTTCACCAGCAAATGCCTGTCATTCAATAATTTTAGGAACCCGGAAAAATCCTTCGGAAACAGGATCCGGGGCACAGGCCAGCAGGGCTTCGCGCTGATTGCTGTTGACCACCTGGTCGGCACGCTCCGGGAGGTTCATGGCCACGGCATGGGACATGGGAGCGACGGCATCGGTATCCAACTGATCGAGACGTTGCATCAATTGCAAAATATTGGAAAGCTGTTTTGCATAAATGGCCTCTTCCTGGTCGGTGATGTTCAGGCGGGCCAGGGTGGCGACATGACGCACGGTTTCCGGGGTGATGGTCATGGGGTATCGATGCCTCACGGAATGGTGTTCATGGATGCCGGCGGGGGTCGCACCGGCTGGATGGGCAACGTCAGGATGGCAATCAGGCCACGTTCATCACCATTTTTCAGGACCAACTCGCCACCATGGGCCTGGGCAATATTACGGGCAATGGAAAGCCCGAGTCCAGTGCCTCCCGAGCGCCGATTGCGCGACCCTTCCAGGCGCACGAAAGGCTCGAAAACCCGGTTGAGGTCGGCCTCGGGAATGCCCGGACCGTCATCGGCCACGGTGATGCAGAGGGTATTGCCGGTAATGGCCGCCCGCAGATAGGCCCTTTGCCCATAGACAATGGCGTTGACCACGAGATTGTCCAGACAACGCTTCAAACTTTTGGGTTTGACGACCATGGGGGGCAGGGATTCACTGCTGACGGTGACTTCACGTCCCATCTCTTCCTGTTCGATCTGGATGGTCTCCAGCATGGCCAGGACATCGACCATTTCCGACGTTTCGCTCCCTTCCATGCCGCGAATGAAGGCGAGTGCCGAGGCGGCCATCTCTTCCATCTCCTCCAGGTCACGCAAGGTTTTATCCTTGATCTGGCCGTCGTCCATCATTTCGGTACGAAGCCGCATGCGGGTAATGGGGGTTTTGAGGTCATGGGAGAGGGCGGCCAGCAGTTGGGTGCGTTCCTGGACATAGCGCAACAGGCGTCCCTGCATGGTATTGAAGGCATGGGCAGCCTGTTTCAATTCGCGGGAGCCTACCTCGGCCAGAGGTGGATTGCGAATATCCCGACCCAGGGCTTCGGCGGCCTCGGCCAACAGGGTCAGGGGACGGGTGGCCAGCCGCACAGCCAGCAAAGAGATGAAAATCAAACCGGCCAGGAGAATCGACAACGGCAACAGAAGCTGCTTGGGCCAGTCGAAAATCTCCCCGGGCAACCGGTTGTGAAACACGGCCCAGGTTCCATCCTGAAAACGCACGCGGATGCGAAACGACGTTCCCCGAGGCAGCAGGGACTGGGTTTTATCATCCAGCGGAGCCAGAATCGGATGCCCCCCTGTCGGGGGGGTGTATCTGCCCGGTGTTTCCGGACAGTAGCCCTGGGCTACAGATGGATATCCCGATTTCCCCGGTCCCTGTCCCAACCCCTGCTCTTGTCCCTGTCCTTGTCCTTGTCCCTGCCCGGCCCCCTGCCATACCCCCTGTCCCTGCCCCTGCCCGGCCCCCTGCCATACCCCCTGTCCCTGCCCTGGCCCCTGCCATACTCCCTGTCCCTGTCCCTGCCCGGCTCCCTGCCATACCCCCTGTCCCTGCCCGGCTCCCTGCCATACCCCCTGCCCTTGCCATGCACCCTGCCCCACTCCGGCACCCTGCCCCACTCCGGCACCCTGTCCCAACCCGGCACCCTGCCCCACTCCGGCACCCTGTCCCACTCCGGCACCCTGTCCCACTCCGGCACCCTGCCCCACTCCGGCACCCTGTCCGCCTGTCGGATAGCTGCCGGAACCGGCACCTGTTCCGGTTATGGCAGGCACATAGGTTCCGTGTCCAAGGCCAAATACCGGGCCACCGGGTGGATAGTTCGTGGTGCCGAACCCCGATCCCATTCCCGGCATGCCAGGCAGATAGCCAACAGGACCAAACCCCATCCCTGCCATGGCCACGGGAAGGCTTCCGGGGGCAGAAACACCGGGTGGATGGTTGCCGGGCAACAAAAAACCGGGAGAATAGATTCCGGAACCGAGGGTACCCGTGGCATGACCACCGCCGGTTCCATCACCGGGCAGACTGCCACCGGAAGCCGTCCCGGTTCCGCCACTTCCGGTACCTGGATTGGCACTCCGTGACCCGGGAAGAGAGGTCCCCGTCATTCCTGAAGTACCAGATCCGGCAACCGTCCCGTGCGTTCCTCCACCCGGTTGGCCGGAGCTGGATATTCCCGGATATGTTGCTGAGCCGCTTTCGCCATCCTTGAGAGTGAGAGATGCAGGCAGCTCCCGGTCCGCTGCCACAGCCACGGTGGTCACCCGGATCGACCAGCGACCATTCAGGTAACGTTCCAGGAGTGCCTGCACAAAAGCCGATTGCTGGTCGTTGCCTTCCAATTCCGCATCGACCGGTTCTTTTTGGCTGAACTGGATGGTTTGCAAGGGGGTTTTCAAGACGGCGGCCACCCGGCGCCGCTCCATGTCGGACATGGGATCCAGGAGCTGGATGACATCGGCGATGCGCTGTGCGGTTTGGAGGCTGCCGGCGGTATAGAGGGCCTGTCCCCGATCATAGAAATGGATGGCGGCACTCGCCAGCAGGGCCAGGGTCATACCACCGGCCAAAACAAGCATGAGCCGCCCAAACAATCCGCCAGGCAATATCCGGCATAAAAACCGGATCAACCCGTTCATGGGAGGATATCCACCTTGGCGGCCATCATGTAGCCATGGCCACGCACGGTACGAATGATGATCGGATCCTTGCTCTCTTCGCGCAGGCGTTTGCGCAGGCGTCCGATCTGGACATCAATACCCCGCTCGAACGGACTTGACTCCCGTCCTGCATACAACTCCATGATGCGATCCCGATCCAACACCTCGCCGGCATGACTCAAGAATATGCGCAACAGATTGTATTCCTTGCGACTCAAGGGAACCACCACGCCATCGGGCGATTTGAGTTGCCGGGTCGGTATATCCAGGACCCAACCGGCAAATCCGATCCGACGGGCAACGACCTCCTTGCCGGCCACCGGCAAGGCACGGGCACGCCGCAACACGCTTTTGATGCGGGCCAGCAACTCGCGTGGATTGAACGGTTTGGGCAGGTAATCATCGGCACCCATTTCCAGACCGATGATGCGGTCGGTCTCTTCCACCCGGGCGGTGAGCATGATGACCGGCAGATTGGCCGTGGCCGGATCCGCCCGCAAATTGCGGCACAAGGTCAAACCATCCTCCCCCGGCAGCATCAGGTCCAGAATGACCATATCCACCTGTTCCCGGGTAAGTTCCGCACGCAGGTGGGAACCATCGGGCAGGGTCCGGCAATCATAGCCGTTTTTCAACAGATAGCCCTGCAACAGATCCCGGGTCTCCTCGTCATCTTCCACCACCAGAATCCGGTCCCGCTCCGACATGGTGCCACCTCGAAAAACAAATGAAAAACCGGGGTTCCGGGCTGAAGTCCCACCGGATTGCCGATCCGCTGGACTGCGCATGAATTCTCTTCGTTCATTTTCCCGTAAATCCATCTTTTCGTCCAGGCAAATCTGCCCTCAATTCCCTCCCCTCCCCTGGCAAAATCCCGGTAATAACTCTTGATAAATGGTTACCGTTTGACAATACAATTCAATTTTCTGTATCCTTCCGACCTCATGTGTGTCTCGTAAACCAAGCACGTGACCCGGAAAGAGGATGACGAGTGTGGACAATCGATTGGATGATAAAAACTCTGAATGGTTCAAGGATTATTCCAACGATTTCAGATCACACAGAAAAAGACAGTTTTTCTCCATTTTCTACCAGGCCGGTGAAATCATTACCAACCCAGAGGTCAAGTCTGTTCTGGAATTCGGCTCTGGACGAAACGTGACAAAAGCGCTTGTTGAACATTTTGGCATCAGGCATGTCAGTGTCGATCAAAACCCGAATTTTATTTCCGATTTCAATGGCGACCTTGGATTATTCACAAGCACGGAAACCTATGACATGGTTTGCGCATTTCAAATGCTGGAACACAATCCATTGGAAAAAATTGGCGGGATATTAGAAAAATTCAGGGACCTGAGTCAAAAATATGTATTCATCAGCGTTCCGTTCAGTGGAAGATCGGGTTCTTTTTCCATTCAGACCAATATAGCTTTATTATCTTTCTCGCTGATTCGCTGTTTTACATGGGATCGTCTGCGCAAAATTGTTCGCCCAACTGAAAAATACCAAAAACTTCCGCCAGAAAAAAAATATGGCCCACATTGGTGGGAGGTTGGCGATAAAAATTTCACGCTTGGTGATATGAATGCCTTGTTGGACAGGAGCGGCCTGAAAACCGTCAAGCGTTTCCACAATGAATTCTATCCATACCATTTATTTTATTTACTGGAAAAAAAAGTCTGATCGGAAATCAATTTTTTGGCATGATCCAAGCGGCGATCAAGGCCGATTTTTTTATCCGTCTCTATTCCGATTCCGGTTTGAGTTGCCGATTCATGAGGTCTTCCACCACGGAACGGGGCGATCTCTGTCCGTACAAAATGTCGTGGACAGCAGCGGTGATCGGCATGTCGATCCCGTGATGGGCGGCCAACTGGTGGACTGCCCGGGTGGTGCGAACCCCCTCGGCCACTTCGCGCATGCCGGCCTGGATTCCGGCGAGAATTTCACCCTGTCCCAGACGAAACCCCACGGTACGGTTGCGGGAAAGCTCCGAGGTGGCCGTCATGAGCAAATCTCCCAGACCGGAGAGTCCGGAGAAAGTTTCCAGGCGTCCCCCCATGCGAACTCCCAGACGGATGATTTCGGCCAAACCCCGGGTGATGATGGCTGCCCGGGCACTGTGGCCAAAACCCAGGCCATCGCTGATGCCGGCGGCCAGGGCAACGACATTTTTCAAGGCTCCCCCCAGTTCGACACCGATCACATCGTCCGTGGAATAGGTGCGAAACCGGGGCGTGGAAAACAGTTCCTGAATGGTGGTCACCGTGGCAGAATTTTTCCCGGCAATCACCACGGCAGCCGGATGACCGAGCATCACCTCCCGGGCAAAGGAGGGACCCGACAAAAAACAGGCACGTTGGGCCAGGGATGCCCCCAGAATTTCTGCATAGAGTTCCGAGATCAACACCAGACGGGACTCTTCAATGCCCTTGCTCGCACAAACCAGGATGACATCCGGGCGCAGGTGGGGCCGCAAACGATCCAAAAGACCCCGGGTGACCTGGGTGGGAGCCACCATGACCAGGACCTCATGCCGGGCAGCAACCACGGCCAGATCGGTAGCAACGGCAATGTTGCCCGGCAGGGACAGGTCGGAGAGAAACAGGGGGTTACGTTGGTGTTGGGCAATGCCTGCGGCAACCTCGGCTTCATGACACCACAGGGTGACCTGGGCAAGCTTGCCCGCCAGAAGCGTGGCCAGGGCCGTGCCCCACGAACCGGCCCCGATCACGGCCACGGAAGGGAGTGACGCTTTGAAATTCAAGATCATGTGTGACAGAATCGCCTCCCGGGTAACCAGATATTCAGCATGATCTGTCATGATTGAAGAAAATTTTCAGGTCCTGTGTGACAGGATCAACTCCAGATGACCCGATGTCTGGCATGATCTTTCATGATTTCGGGCAGTGCAAGGAAGATGTGGAAATTTCGTAACTATTCAGCACTCTTTCAAGAAAAGCCTGAATATGAAAGCCTTTGTCAGGGCTTCGCCCCGAACCCCACCAGGACTCCGTCCTGGACCTGCCAGGGAGCC
>JADGCO010000165.1 GCA_015228935.1 Magnetococcales bacterium
AGCTCGATGGCAACCTGGATGGCGTGGGAAAAGCCGAATGCGTCTGCCGAGCCGTGACTTTTTACCACCACCCCGTTCAAACCCAACAGCATGGCACCGTTGTACTTGCGGTGATCCACCCGTGCCCGGAAACGTCGCAAAGCCGGTTTGGCGGCCAGATAGCCAATCTTGGTCAACCAGGAGTGGGCGAAAGACTCCTTCAGGGAAAGAGACAACATTTGCGCGACACCTTCTATGGATTTCAAGCTGACATTACCCACAAACCCATCACAGACAATCACATCCACATCACCAAAACAGATATCGGTTCCTTCCACATTGCCGACGTAGTTGGCAATGATCTGACGAAACCGTTCTCCGGCTTCACGAACGATGCCGTTTCCTTTCATCTCTTCCTGGCCGATATTGAGCAACCCCACGCGGGGTGCAACGATGCCCAGGACTTCCTGGGAGTAGACACTACCCATCAGGGCAAACTGGCACAGGTGATCGGCCGTGCAATCGACATTGGCCCCCAGATCCAGCATGAGGGTCTGGCCACCGACTCTGGGGAGCAGCGAGGCGATGGCGGGTCGATCGATTCCGGGCAGGGTTTTCAGGACAAATTTGGCGGTGGCCATCAGGGCACCGGTGTTGCCAGCCGAGACGAACGCATCTGCCACGCCGCTTTTGACCAGATTGGCTCCCACCCGCAGTGAGGAATCTTTTTTGGTACGCAGGGCGACGGATGGCTTGTCGCCCATACCCACGACTTCCGATGCGGGTTGTATGCGAATCCGCTCTTCGACAAACCGGTGCCGGGTAAGTTCGGTACGGATTACATCCTCTTGCCCGACGAGAATGTACTCGGCATCGTCATTTTCGGCGCGAGAACGGATGGCACCATCAATGACCATGGCCGGGGCATGATCGCCACCCATGGCATCCAAGGCAATTTTGACAGTCACGGTGGCATCACTTTCCCCGGATTTACATCTGAATTATGAACCGGAGCGGTTTTTGTAGCACCGATTTAATCCTTGATTGTCAAGACTTCGCGTCCGTTGTACCAGCCACACTTGGCGCACACCCGATGCGGCATGCGCGGTTCCTGGCAGTTGGGACAGGTGGAGAGGGACGGGGCGTGCAGGGCATCATGTGATCTCCCTTGTCGGCCACGCGATTTGGATTTTCTTTTCTTGGGTACCGCCATGGCGGAACACTCCTTTCAATGGATCGGATTCTTGATCCGGGATTTCAGGGATTGAACGACCCCAGGTTTTTCAAAACGGCAAAGGGACTGTCCAGGTTACGGGGTTGGCAGCCGCACATTTTAATATTGCGGTCCGATCCGCACTGGTCACAGAGGCCTGCACAGGTTTCCCGACAGAGATGGGTCATGGGCAGGGCCAGAATCAACTCTTCTTCGACCATGCGGCGGAGGGAAAACAGGCCATCGTCGAGATAGACTGTTTCATCCTGGACTTCCACCTCTCCACCCAGGTCGGGGGGCTCGGCTCCGGCGATGAATTCCCGCTCCGGCGCCACGGCCAGTTCCAGCGTGTATGGTTGCAGACAGCGGCCGCAATCCAGCCCGATGCGACCTCCAAGGTGACCGGCCACACGGAGACGCTTTTGGTCCAACGTGGCCAGAAGATCGACCCAGGCAGGACTTTCGACACGGACCAGTTCTCCCAGGGCCGGCAGGTGATCTGCCGGGACATGGCCTTGCAGGTGGCGCGGCTTGCGTCCCATCTTTTCCAGGTCCAGCACCATGTCGCCCAGATTCATGGTGTCCCGCATCATCGCCGCACCCAATAGACCAGAGCCAATCCGAGCAGCATCAGGACGACTCCCGTTCGGCGCAACGCAGCATCCGACAGCAGACCGATCTGGGCGATCCATTGGCGCATGGCGTTGGGGGAGACAAAATAGGGCATCCCCTCGAAAATCAACATCAGTCCGAAAGCAGTCAAGAAATCGTTCACGGGAGTCGTATCCGGTTCACCTCGGGTTGATCGAGGGGCCTTTAAAATACCGGAAGAAACCATCGGGTTCCAGTACCAGCGTCGTCCCCTGAACAAAAGCCTTGCGATACGCTTCCAGAGAGCGGACAAATTCGTAAAAACGGGGATCCTGCTGGAAGGCTTCGCCATAGATGGCGGCAGCCGTGGCATCTCCCTCGCCGCGAAGTTTTTGAGCGGTTCCATAGGCTTCCGCAAGCATGACCTCGCGTTCCCGGTTGGCCTGGGAGCGGATCTTGACGGCTTCTTCCTCGCCTTCTGCACGGTATTGTTTGGCCTGGCGTTCCCGTTCCGTTTGCATGCGGCGATAGACGGCCTTGGAGTTTTCCGGTGGCAGATCGGTGCGTTTGATGCGTACATCCACGAGTTCGATACCATACTGCCGGGTCTGAATGTTGGCCTGTTCGCGAATCTGCTTCATCAGGTTGAGTCGTTCACCAGAGACGATTTCCATCATGGTAAACTGACCCAGGACCTCACGCAGATTCGAGTAGACGATATCATTCAGGCGTGATTCGGCCCCGGCTTCATTGCGGACCGTCTGGTAAAATTTCAGGGGGTCTTCGATGCGCCACTGGGCATAGTTGTCCACCTTGAGATTTTTTTTGTCCGATGAGAGGACTTCCTGGGATTCCTGATCCAGGACCAGCAGACGCCGGTCGAAGGTGAACACTTCCTGAATGAAGGGAATCTTGAAATGGATGCCTGGATCGGTGAAGGCCCGGATCGGTTTGCCCAATTGAACCACGAGGGCCTGTTCCACTTGATGAATGGTGAAAATGGTCTGGGAAAGAACGATCACCAGGACGACCAGAATGATCCCTATACCCATGGAGGCACGACTGTTCATGGTTCACCTCCTTTGCGGGGCTGCTGGGGTGGGGAGGCATTTTCTTTCAGTCGATCCAGGGGCAGATAGGGGAGGACACCCTGGCCGGCGCGTGGGTCCACCACCACCTTGTCGGTTTTGAGCAACACCTCTTCCATGGTTTCCAGGTAGAGACGGGAGACGGTGACCTCCGGGGAACGGGTGTATTCCTTGTGCAGGGAGAGGAAGCGTTGCACATCCCCCTTGGCGCGCGCGACTTTGGCGGTCTTATACCCTTCCGCCTCTTGGAGCTGTTTGGCGGCTTCGCCCTTGGCTTTGGGCAGGATGTCGTTGGCATATCCTTCGGCTTCGTTGATGGCCCGTACCCGGTCCTCCCGGGCACTTGCGACATCCTTGAAGGCGTGGACCACCTCTTCCGGCGGGGCGACCTGCTGAAGCTGCACGGCCACGATCAGAATGCCGCTTTTGTAATCGTCCAGTATCTTCTGCATGGTCGAGAGGGTATTGGCCTGGATGCGTTCCTTGCCGATGGTCAGGGCCTCGTCAATGCTGTTGCGACCGATCACCTGGCGAATGGCAGTTTCCGCGACATTACGCACCACGTAGCTCGGATCCCGCGGCGGATTGCGCACATTGAACAGCGAATCGGCGGCGTTATTGACGCGGTATTGGACACTCAAATCGATATCGATGATGTTTTCGTCACCGGTCAGCATCAGGGATTCAGCGGCCACGTCAACAGCGGAGCGGCCCCGGGTTCGGTAGCCGATTTCGATGCGGCGGACCTGGGTCACCTTGGGCTTGTAGACCTCCTCAATCGGGTAGGGAAGGTGGTAATGCGGTCCCGGAATGGTGCTTTCTATATAGCGACCAAAGCGCGTGACGACACCTTCCTCGTCTGGTCCCACCACATAAATGCCTGTGAACATCCAGATGACCATCACAACCCCGATGGCAATTGGCCAGAAGCGCTTGCCATCCATGCTGCCACCAAATTTGTCGCGAAACATTTGGTAGACCTTCTCCATATCGGGAGGCTGGGGTGGTCTGGGGCCTTGTCCCCATGGCCTTTGGGGACCGCCGCCGCCATTGCTGTTCCATGTCATGATTCTCTCCTCGACCGCACACCAACTCTCTACCGCAAGCGTTACCATTCAAAACCCGCCCATACTCTACAAATCTTCCTCCAGAGTAAAGGTTCCTTCGGCAGAAGCGAGTACGGCCAGGGCTGCCATACCGGCAGTTTCGGTGCGCAGCAGGCGCGAACCGAGGCTGATGGCAATGCCTCCGGCGGTCTGGAGCAGGTCTCTTTCCGGGTCGCTCCATCCCCCTTCCGGTCCTGCCAGGAGAGTCAGGGGCCTGGTTGCCAGAGTCGGGGCCAGGGTAAAAAGCGCTTGGCGCTCGCCGGAAACATCCATGTACAACAAAACCTCTCCAGGTTCCATGGTCAGCGGAACTTCGGCCAAAGGAATGGGAGGAAATATTTCCGGCAGCATCGCCCGGCGACATTGCAGGGCGGCTTTGCGGATGATCCGGGGCCAGGTGGCGGATTTGTCCTGGAGGGGATGAGAACCATGGCCGGCGGAAACGGATTTATCCTGGAGGGGGTGGGAACCATGGCTGGTGGGAGCGGTTACATTCCGGGGGGAATGGGAACCATGGCCGGCGGGAGTCGATACATTATGGGAGGAATGGGAACCATGGCTGGCGGGAGCGGATACATTATGGGAGGAATGGGAACCATGGCCGGAGACTGTACTGGAGTGGGCCGACAGGACGGGTTGAATGTCCGTGACTCCGAGTTCCACGGCTTTCTGGATGATCCAGAGCATCCGCTCCCGATCCGGAAGGGCCTGGGCCAACCGCCGCCGATGCCGGGGTTCAATGCTGGCCGGCAGGCGGGCAAACGGTCGCACCCCCTGACCCGGACCCAGAAAACGCGCCCGATAGATGCCCCCTTCCGGATCCACCACGGTCAGAATATCCCCGGCCCGGGGTTGCCAAAGTTCCAGAACCGTTTCCATCCCCGGTGCCAGATGCATGACCTCCTCCAGAGAAGTGGGGACTTTTTCCAGACCAATCCTGGACGCACGCATCAAGAATCCTGGGGGCGGGGAGGGCGACCGATTTCGTTGATGATGCCCCGCATGATCGCCACTTCGCGTTTATCCATGGCGGCCCGGTGAAAAATGGCCTTGATGCTGCCCATCAGGTGACCTTTTTGTTGCGGCTTGAGAAAATCCACCTGACGCAACACCTGCTCCAGGTGGTCGAACATATGCTCCAGATCGGCTGCTCCGGCCCGGGGTCCCTGGGTGGTTGGATCCAGGGCGAAGGTGTGTCCCAGACCTCTGCCCAACATGATTTCGTACCCCAGAATCAACACGGCCTGGGCCAGGTTCAGCGATCCATGCACCCCGGTTGTGGGAATGTTGCAGATCCAGTCGGCTCGTTCCACATCCCTGGTTTCGAGACCGGTGCGTTCCGTGCCGAAAAGGAGGCCCACCCGGGTTTCCGGTCTGGCCAGGATGGCAGGCATGCGTTCGCCCAACTCCCGGGGCGTGACGACCACCTGTCGTTGGCCACGGGTCCGGTTGGTGGTGGCGACCAGAAAATTGCGATCCTCAAGGGCGGCATCCAGTGACGAAAATACCTGACTCTCCTCCAGAATCCAACTCGCGCCGACGGCGAATTCCGTGGCATTCGTATGGGGAAATTCCCGGGGATTGACGAGCCGCAGCCGGTTCAATCCCATATTGGCCATGGCGCGGGCACAGGCACCAATGTTGCCGGGTTGGGCTGGACGGTCCAGAATGACGACGATCGATTCCTCCATGGTCCGTCGTTACCAGACCCTGGGCACGAAATTCGTATCGTTGGCCAGATGGACCGAATCGCCCGACTGGACGATCAAAAAAAATCCCGCATTCATGGCGTGACGATCCACATCCTTGTCGATCACGATGGCCGCCATGGCTCCGATGGCCCGCTTGTTGGCATAAATGGGAAAAAATTCCTTGAACTCGGCCATGCGGGTCAAATG
>JADGCO010000166.1 GCA_015228935.1 Magnetococcales bacterium
TTGAGGCTCAGATTGCTGTGTTTTTTCCGAATATTTTCTTGATGATTGCGAATAGTCTCATGAAAAGCGAAAAGCACAACGCCTGCATCTGCCTCAGTTTTTACAGGGGTCACAAAAATCAATTCATGGCCATGCTTTAACGCTTCAAAAAATCGGCACGGAACTGGGCAGCGGGTTGGGAGACACTGAACTGGATGGAGAGTGCTGGAATATCCCAGCCTGTTTCTACTCCAATTGACGTAAAAATTTCGGCGGGCATAAGCAGCGCCGCAGCAAAACGATTGGCCTGTAGTTCCGGCTTGTCGTTGCCAAAACGATTGACACGCACCCTGTCACTGTCAGGATGTTGCTTAAAATATTCAGGTACATGAAGCTGAAGATGACCGATCTCATGTGCAATGGTAAAATTATCGCGAAGGATGCCCGTGAATGGAGGCAGATAAATGATAAAATCCCCCCCCCTCCAGGCAGACATGGCCCCACCGTTTTGTGTCATGGGATCGCAGGTTTCGGCAAGACCAAGCCTGCCACCCAACTTTTCAACCAATCCGCGAATGTCATGCTGTTGCGGGTCAAAGCTGTACTCTTGCGCAAACGCTTCTGCCGCATCTTCAATTTCAGCATACGTCAGTTTGCTTTCCGGAACTCCAGATGACATGGGCCTTGGTCTCCAGGGATTTCAGAAGAAACCCATACCATGCACAGGCATGGAGCTTGCGGTCATGATTGACCAAGCATGCCCACAGAAACCCGAGGAAGATTGTATCTGCCTGCTCAAGATACGATTCGCGAGTTTCCAGAGGGTTTCAGAGCGTCGTTGATAAAAAAACCCAATTTGTATTGTGAGACAATCACATATTCTTTTCAAGTAATGATTGTGAAATTTGAATTTTATTTTTCAGGCTCATTCTGTTCACCAATCTTCCAGGTATCTGCACCAGGGGGAATCGATTTCCTGTTCGAAAAGACCGAATAAGAAAGATACAAAAAAAACAAATTGTTACAACTCACCCCAGGCGGAAGAACCCGACACCCTGATTCAGTCGTTCAGCATTCTGGACCAGCTCATCGGCATTGGCGGACATTTCCTCGGATGATCCGGCATATTTCTGGATGATGCCGTCCAGGGTCTGGATTGCGGCATTGATCTGGTCGGAGGTTTGGCTTTGTTCCTTGCTGGCGTTGGCGATTTCAATGATCAATTCGGTCGTGCGGCGCACTTCCGGGACCAATTCATCCATGATACTTCCGGCGCGGGTGGCCACCTGGATGCCGGTCTGTGAAAGTTGGCCGATCTCGGTTGCTGCGGTCTGGCTGCGTTCGGCCAGTTTGCGCACTTCGCCGGCCACCACGGCAAAGCCCCGGCCATGTTCCCCGGCCCGGGCCGCCTCGATGGCAGCATTCAAGGCCAAAAGATTGGTTTGCCGGGCAATCTCTCCAATGATGGAAATCCGGTCGATGATCTCCCGCATGGCCGTCACCGACTCCTGAACCACCTGGCCACCGGATTCGGCATCCCTGGCTGTCTTGCGGATGGTTTTTTCGGTCTCTTCGGCGTACTCCGTATTTTTCTGGATGGTGGCGGTCATTTGTTCCATGGCAGCGGATATTTCTTCGATAGAGGCTGCCTGCTGGGTGGCTCCCGATGAAATTTCCTGTGCTGCATGGGCCACCTGTGCCCCCCCTGAAGCCACATGCTCGGCGGCATCTCGCACCATCTGCACCACCTCCCGCAATTTGGCAGTCATTTGGTTCAAGCTCTGGAACCACTGACCGATTTCATCAACCCGGTTGATGGAGCAACGAATCTGCAAATTTCCCTCGGCCACCTGGGCAATGTTTTCCTTGCACACCGTCATGGGGCCTGTAATGTGTTTGGCCAACAGCAGGACAGCCACAAAGGAGACCAGCAAAACAGCCAACGCCGTCAATACAATGGAAGCCAGAATTCCCGCCAGGGAACGTTCCCCTTCCAGCAGGGCCGAATAGGGTTTCATATGTGCAAGGCTCCAACCAAAGGTGGGCAGGGGCTTGTAAACCAGAAAATACTCCTCTTCCTGTATTTTCATCCGTCCCATGCCTGTTTCCCCTTTTTTCATTTTCTCCATAAACGCCAAAAATGAAGGGTTGCCGGCAATCTTGTCCACTGTGGGCAGATAGTCCGCCAATTGATGGTTCGCTTCCGGGTCTACTCCCGGCTTCAAATCCAGATTGATCGATTGGTGTGTGTCGGCCACCACCAGTCCCGCTGGATCCAGAATAAAAATCCGGCTTTTTCCCTTGGCCAATCTTTCCTGTTCATTTCCCGCCTTGCTGTCACCACCCTTCTGTTCCCCGGCGGCAAACAATTTTTCAAGAATTCCCTGAAACAGGGCAACCGGTAACTCATAGTGATAAAAAGCCGGTTTGGATCCATCCGGCATGATAATAGGTGCCGTGTAGGAAAATACCCACTTTTTGGCGTCCGGTGACATATACGGAGACTGAACATGAACCTCACCCTCATTCAACTTGAAGGTTGGTTCAAAAAACGGGGCACCATTCTCTTCGCTGGAAAAATCTTCATCCGGTGCCACTTCACCATTGGTGATCCGGCTGTGTTCCTGGCCTGTCTTGTCGATCACGCAGGTCTCGACAATCGGAAATCTATGCTGAAGTGACATGGTCCAGCGGTCGATCATATCCTTCAATGCCCGCTGGCGGGGCGAAAATTGAATTATTTTCTTTGTTTCTTTTTTCCCCTCATTTTCAACTTCCTTCTCCTCGTATTGATTGCCGGCCATGGTTTCGGCAAGTGCAAAATACTCTTTGAATGCGTGGTGTTCCACCGCAAGGAGCAGGTCGTTTTTGGCCTTTTCATGGAAAAGATTAGCCTTGCCCAGGACACCCTCCAGTTCCTTCTTCATGGCCAGAGTGGCATTCTCGACGATGGTCTCTTCCGTAATCTTGAAGGAAATTCCCCCTATCAGGGAGAGACCCACGATCAGGATCAACATGATGGGAACAAGAAATTTCAGTTTGATACTTTTGCGCAGCATTTTCAGATCCTTGGAGAATCAATTCCACCTGCCTGACACCGGTTCAATCCCGATCCAGATTGAATTCCATGCCTTTTTTCGGATCCCCGCACACTCCCTTCCCCACACTCACCCTGTCCGATCCAACACTCTCCCATCCAGTCCAGCCATGTCAATGCATCACTACAAAAAAACGTGTCAAGAGTGCCCCACGCGCAGAAGCCTATCACAATTCATGAAACATTAATATAAATTAATGTTCAGCAACCACGAATATGATTATAAGAATATAAAAGAACATTGGTCAAGGTCAAGGCCAAGGTCAAGACCAACACGCCCGCCATGTCAACCGTGGCTCCGCCCCAAAACCGGACAGGGAAAAGAACGGAGCCAACCAGTTTATTTTTTGGACTTTTTATTGGATTTTGACTCTTTTTCAGATGCCTTGGAATCAGGCTCTTTTTCAAGAGTTTTAGAAGCCGGCCCTTTTTTGGATGCCTTGGAAACCGACTCCTTTTTGGATGCCTTGGAAGCCGGCTCTTTTTTGGGTGTCTTGATCCTGGCCTTGGCCTTGGCTTTGGCCTTGGGAACTGGCTCTATCTCAGGTGCCTTGAGAACAAATTCCTCTTCTTCGTGCATCACAGGTGCAGGCTTGTTCGGGGTCACTTCAGGAGCGGATTTGTGCTGTACCGAAGTGAGTGCGGGTTCGTGCTGCACTGGAGTGGAAACAGGCTCATGCTGCGCCGCATGGGAAGTGGATTGCTGTCCGGTTGATTTGGAACCCGGCTCCCGGTCCTTGAAATCGTGGATCAAAATCTCTTTGGCCCGCCGACAGATCTCCCGTCCATAATCCGTCCACTGCCCTTCACCCCAGTAGCGGAAGCAACTGGTCTGGGAAAGCATGAGGTGATACAGGGCATTACGAAACCGCGGCTCACTGGCATCATGGCCGGGTTTGAGAACCTTTTCATGAAACAGGGAACTGACCTCTTCCATGGGACCCAGAATTTTTTCGTAACCCCGTACCCAGGAAAGATTGTTGGTCCAGCTTCCTCCCTCCATGTGAAATCCATGCCCTTCCTGATTGAGCGTGGCAATGGTCTGGGCCACCTTTTCCGGCCCGTCACCCGGATTGACCCGCTCCCAGATGCGCTTGTGAAAGAGCGGTTGCACCACCGGCAAATCCGCAACCCTGATCCCTGAGGCAAAAACATGTTCCAGATATTCGGAAACCGTCATGGGCGGGGTGTCGGTTCCGGAGCTTTGCCGCATGACTTCCATGAATTTGGAGGGAAATTCATTCATCATGACGCCGCCGTTTTCGCCATCGGCAATCTGTGTGACCAAAGGCGGAATTTCCCGACCCTGCACATGCCAACGGGTCAGACTCCGTGCCTCGTAATAAGGTTGCATGTGACCAACGAGCTTGGAATCACTGCCCTGCGTTTTGATGATGGCCACGATGTCAATGACATCGCCATGCGAGTTGCGGCACTCCAGACGGTGCGGCACATGCGGTTGCCGGGAAGGGTGGCCCGTATGGGGGTCCTCGACCGAATGTTCCTGAACCAAAACCCAACTGTAGCCACACTCCCGCAGGGTTTTGACAAAAGCATATGCCACATCGGGATGGTTGGGCAGGGCCATCTCCGACGGCGAAAAGCCACGCACCCGTTGCAACGCCTCCAGACCAAAAATGGCCGCAAAATGGTGCTGCCAGGCCATAACGTGCAACCGATAATCCTGGACCGGCGTGGAAGGCGCGACCGGATGACCCCAGGGTGCCCCCAACCACTCTATGGTCTGACACTGCTCCGGGTGGCGGGTGACAGCCGCCAGAGCATCCAGAACATCCTGCGCTCCCATGCGTAACAATCCGTGCATGAGCGTTCCGGAATATTCCAGCATCACCCGTGGTGCCTTCCCCTCGGCGAGCAGCTGCGGAATGAACTCCCCCATGCGCTTGTAACAACTCCGATAAACCCGGCCATTATGGTTGTCGCCGCTCTCGGGGCTGTTCAGCAGACATTGCAGATTGCTGATCATGGCCGCCGTCGGCAAATGCGGACCACCTGCCGGCAGCAGGGGTTGATGCATATGCAGAGCAATGGCAAAGGCACTTTTGATCGAACCGAAATCACCCGTTGACAGGGGACGGTTGCGGCTCTCAGAAACAATTTTTTGTATCTGCGCCTCGGAACCACAAATGTTGGGCAGGTCACCAATGGTCGAGGGCATGGAGGGCATGGAGGGCATGGAGGGCTTTCTAAAACGATTGATACCAAGGTTGCAATTATAAGAAACTTAATTAAAAAATTAAAAAAAAGCTGGAAAAAAAGTAACTATTCAGCTCTCCCCATTAAAAAACGTTCGAAAAACTGGGAAGGAGGTCCAGGAGGAAGGGCTGTG
>JADGCO010000167.1 GCA_015228935.1 Magnetococcales bacterium
TCGTGATGACATAAATTTTTCCCCGGACGGTGATTGTCTCATGTTCAGGAGAGCCAGGGGTTTTGTAGACCTTGACCTGGATCCCTGAGACCCAAATGGCAACATTGGGCAAAAGCCGCCAAGAAGAAATTGGATCAAATGATGGAGGAAGATGCCCTTGGCGAAGCCGCCTGATCATCACCAAGCAAAAATACCAAATCCGTTTCCAGTTGATCTGGGAGCCAAGACACTGGGCATGCAGGCAAGCTGATTTGCCGTTCCCAAGAACCGGCCCCTCGTTTGCGAAAATGATATCATGTTCGTTCCCGGTCAAGATTTCTTATCCAAGTTACCTTTTCATCCAGTGGACAACGGTCGTTCAGGGCTGAAATTTTCACACACGACGCAATTGCGGCCATGGTTCTTGGCTTTGTACAAATTTTCATCCGCAGCCGCAAGAAATGCCGCCTGCTTTATGGTCTGCTCAGGAACGACGACCGCCCCTCCCACACTCAGGGTGACACGATCGGATATAAGCGACTTGACATGGGGAATGTTCAGGGATTCGATGACCGACCTGAGCTTCTCGGCCATGAACAGCACTCCCATCAAATCGGTTTCCGGCAGAAGACAGACAAACTCTTCTCCACCATAACGTGCCAAGGTGTCGGTGACACGAATCATGCTTTCCTTCAATGCTGCCGCAATCCGCTTCAGGGTTGCATCACCACCCAGGTGGCCATAATGATCATTGAAGCTTTTAAAGTAATCTATATCCATCAGCAAAATGGCCAGTGGCGATTTGGAGCGGACGGATCGGTGCCACTCATGTTGAAGACGTTCATCGAAATGGCGTCTGTTGGGAATCGAAGTAAGGCCATCGATCATGGCCAGATTCTTGAAATGGTTCCGTGCCTTGTGCAGCTCCAGTATATTTCTGATCCTGAGCCGGGAAATGAGGGGGTGGAGTGGTTTGCTGAGATAGTCGGAAGCACCCAATTCCAGACCGATCACCTCGTGCTGTTCATGCTCCATGGCTGTGACGAAGATGATGGGTATGTCCTGGGTTGCTGGATTTTGCCTGATCATGGAACACACGGTATAGCCATCCATATCCGGCATGACGATGTCCAGAAGAATCATGTCGGGTTGTTTGGTTTGGGCAATATCCAACGCATCCTTCCCGGTCGTTGAAAACAAAAGGTGGTATTCCTTCTCCAATATTCTCCCAGCAATGCGAATATTGTCGGGTTCATCATCCACAATCAGCAGGGTTGGCAAGGTGTGGTCTTTGTCAGGCATGGGTCTTTCCCCAATCCAAAACTAAAAAAAAAATCCATTCTGCCGTGAATGCAAACCAGATCACTCATGGTTCTCAGGCACTAGGCATGGCGTTTCCTTACTGTTTCAAGTGACGAATCAGCGCAGATAACGCATCCTTGGCAGAGTCTATTTCAAGGCGTTCTACATGCTTCTCCAATGCCATCATCAAACCTGGCTCGGCAATGACCGAGGAAATCTGGGGTTTGATCTGATCGAAAAGTTTAATGGCGTTCAGTTCCCTCCGGTCCAGCATCTTGTCCAGATCATCCAGTGAGGACAACAGGTCATCCAACACCACCGGTGCGTTGTCAATGACTTGATTCTTCTGCTGGTGTAAAAAATTCCGTGCCGAGGCAATGGCCACGTCCAGACATGTTTCCAAAGCAGAGAGCTTTGACAACGTGGTCATTATATCACGATTGAGAATCGCCCTTTCACATTCCCCTGACAAGGCGAAGACCTCCATGGCTGACACATTGCCTGCGCTGTTCCGGAGCTTGTGGATCTGCCGATGCGCTGAATCATAATCCTGTTTTTCCAGCAAGGTCCGAACGACATGGCCGCAGTCATGATTGTTCTCAATGAAGTTGGCGATCAACTGGGCGTGAAACGCCTGGTCACCATCACACCGATTCAAACTGGCACCAACATCCAAGCCGGGATGCGGTTCCGCAGGAGGTACCAGGTTATCATCACAGACTGTGTGGGAATGTTCCTGATCGCGGACATCCAGAACCGGGATCGACTTCCCACGCACCCATTGCAACAGTTTGGAGAACAATAATTCCACTTCGATGGGTTTCCCAAGATAATCGCTTATCCCTGCTGCCAGACATTGATTCACCTCCTCGACCATGGCACTCGCCGTCAACGCGATGATGGGAAGATTCCTGAATGGTTCCAGGCGTCGAATCTGCCGTGTCGCTTCCAGACCATCCATCACCGGCATTTGCATGTCCATGAGTACCAGATCAAACTCCGCCCCTTGTCTGGCAACCAGATCCAGTGCCTCCTGGCCATTTTCCGCGAGTGTGACATCCGCCCCCCGTCCATGCAGAATTTCCCGCACCAAATCACGGTTTTCCTTCATGTCATCCACCAGCAGGACATGATATCCCTGCAACTGCAAATGATCATCCCGGCGCGTCTGCAAGGTTTGGGCAACGTCGGAGGATGACAGGCCAAAGGCGGCCAGCAGGCATTCCAAAAGCCTGCTGGGAATCACCGGCTTTTGCAGAAACACACCATTGAATTTTCCATCGATCCAGGCCACGATTTCATGCCTTTCCGATTCATACCCCATGAGTATTACCGGGATGTTGCGAAGGTGGCCGTCCCCACGGATCTGACGCAGAATGTCTTCGCCATTGCCGTCGGCCAGCTTCCAATCCAGCATGACCAAGTCATACGCCGCCCCCTCCGAGGCCACCATCTTCAGGGTTTGAATGCCCCTCTGGCCCGAAGTCACCATCGTGCTGATCAACTGTAACGAGTTCAGATATCTTTGTATCACTTTTCCTGAGGTGCTGTTGCTATCCATGATCAGGACGCGTTTGCCCTGGAAAAAACACCCGTGGATGAAGGATTCATGTCCAGAGAGGCTGGCTCGCGGGAAGCCCAGGTGGAAGGTGATGCGGGTCCCTTCCCCGAGGGCACTCTCCAGGCCGATATGGCCCCCCATCATTTCCACCAAGGAGCGACAAATCGCCAGGCCCAGACCTGTCCCACCGTACTGACGGGTGATGGAATTGTCACTTTGTTGGAAGGATTGAAAAAGCTTGCCGACGTGTTCCGAAGCAATACCGATCCCGGTATCCCTGATGGTGAAACGCAGATTGACATGATCGTCGGTCATGGACTCCAGATCAACCGCAACCAGAACTTCGCCCTTTTTGGTAAACTTGACGGCATTGTCCCCCAGATTCGTCAAAACCTGGGCCAGACGGACGGAATCGCCTACCAGGCCAACCGGGATATCGAAGGGAAATGAGAGCAACAGTTCGACATTCCTGGTCAATTGGAACTTGGCCAGAATGCCATCCATGACCTGTTCCAGAACCTCTGCCAGATTGAAAGGTTCCTGTTCCAGATCCAGTTTTCCGGCATCTATTTTGGAGAAATCAAGAATATCGTTGATGATACGCAGCAGGGCCTTGGCCGCTGCATCGATTTTTTTCAGATAACCACTTTGTTGGGGGGATAATTCGGTTTGTTGCGCCAGATAGTTCAAACCGATGATGGAGTTCATGGGGGTACGGATTTCGTGGCTCATCTTGGCCAAGAATTCACTTTTTGCGCGATTGGCCTGATTGGCCTTATCCTCACTCAATCTCAGATCGGCCTCCATCTGCCTGCGTTCCGAAACATCCCGCAGAATGGCCATATTGTATTCCATTCCATTGAAGACCATGAAATTTGCACTGATCTCCACTGGCAGAGGGGGAGCGTTTACCCGGGTCAGGTCAGCCTCGAACCTCAAAGAGCCTTTCGCCTTCAATTCCGCCCAGTGCTCGTGCCACTTTTCCTGGGGATGTTGGGGATTCAAATCGGAAGCGCGCATGGTCATCAAGGTTTCAGGCGAATACCCGAGGCGTTTACAAACCGATTGGTTGAACCTGAAAAAGCGTCCGTCGGGAAACAACCAGAATATCATGTCATTGGTGTTTTCCAACGACACCTGGGCCAGTTTCAGTTGGTCCTCGGCCTGCTTTTGTTCTGTCAGATCATCATAAACAGTAGCAATTTCACCAGATTCCAACCGAAAGACGGAGTTTTCCAGCCAGGCCATGTGCCGGCCATCATTGTAGTAACTGATGGGGTGCCGCATGGGTTGCCCAGTCCTGTAGACCTGCTTGAATACGTCCAACAGGCCAAATTCCCGAATGGCTGGAAAGGCTTCGGTAACCCGTCTCCCCTTGAGGGCTTCCCTGTCGCTGACCAGGCTGATGACAGCGCCCGCCTTGTTCATATCCCGGAAAATAAAATCCTCGCCATCGTCAACAGCCCGGTAGATGGCAACACCGCTGGTCATGGAATCAAAAAGGGCACGGAATCGGTGTTCGCTGTCTCTCATGCTGGCTTCCGCAAGCAAACGTCTATCGACTTCCCGGAGACGAAGAATCCCGTCGGACATGTGCTTGGACAAGGCCGACAACAACATGACCTCCGTGGAGTCGAAGGCGTCAGACCGGGTTGAGTACAGGTTCAAAACCCCGAACACGCCATCGGAGGCCATCAACGGCAGCGCAATGCTGGAGGCAACCCCATGCTTCAACGCATTTTCCCGCCAGGGTTCATAATCGGGTTCACTGCCTACATCCCGGATGATCTGTGGCTTGCAGGACCGAACGGCCCGACCGGTTGGCCCCTTGCCCCGTGGCGAGTTCTCACTCCAGGAAATATTCAGGTTTTCAAGAAATGGACGTTCAACACCATGGTGCGCCAGGGGAACCACCCGTTTTTGCTCATCCGTTTCGACAACCCCGACCCAGGCCATGTGATACCCCGCTTCTTCATTCAGTACGCGGCACAGTTGGTTCAAGGTCTCCACTTCATCGGTTGCGGTTTCCAGGATTTCTGCGAACCGGAATCGGGTCTTCAAATCTCTGGTAACCTGGGAATTCCACAACTCGGTTTCCTTGGCCACGGTGATATCATGCTGAACGCCGACAAAGTTTTGAATGGTACCCTCGGCATCGTACAACGGACTGATGGAGACCGAGGCCCAATAGTTCCTTCCCGATTTGTGCTTGTTGAGCAGCTCTCCCTTCCATATTTTTCCCGAGCGGATCTGACGCCACAATGCATCATGAACGTTTGGGTCCTGTTTATCGGATTTCAAGATGCGCGGTGTTTTCCCAACAACCTCTTCGAAGGTATACCCGGTCAAAAGGGTAAATTGTGCATTCACAAACTCGATCCTTCCGGCGGCATCGGTGATGAGGACCGAGGATGGGTTCTCTTCAATGGCAGCGGAGAGCTTGCGCAGCTGTGTAGTTTGCTTGTTGATTTCTATTTCTGAAGCCTTGACCAGGCTGATCGTCAAGGCCGTCACCCAGATGGCGAACAGGGAATAGAAACGGTTGGTCCATACCATCCATTCCACC
>JADGCO010000168.1:0-754 GCA_015228935.1 Magnetococcales bacterium
AAATTCGTGGCGAGATTGCCGAAACCAAGGCTGACATCATCAAATGGGTGGCAGGCATCATGCTGGCGCAAACCGGTCTGCTTTTTACTTTACTCAAGTTGTTTCCGCATTGATCAATCGAGAAAATCCCAGGCGACGCCCGAAAAAATTGCATGATAGAACAAGGAGATTGAGGTGGGCAGACCCCTGAACATACTGATCGTGGACGACGAACCCGCCATTCGTCAGGTCCTGGTCTCGACCCTGAAAAAAGCCGAATATGCGGTGGTCTCGGCCAAGGATGGCTCGGAAGCCCTGCGCCTGTTGGAAAACGGGGATGTGGATGTGGCCATCTGCGACATCAACATGCCCGGTATCGACGGCATCGAAATGGTCCGGGAAGCCAAATCCCGGGAGATCGAGACCATCTTTCTGATGATGACCGCCTTCGCCTCGGTGGATACCGCCGTCAAGGCAATCAAGGCCGGTGCCTACGACTACATGACCAAGCCCCTGCGCAAGGAAGATGTGCTGCTCCGCCTGGAACATGTGGAAAACCTGATCGGCCTGCGGGACCAGAACCGCACCCTGCGCAACCTGGTCTCGGAAGATGAAAAAAAGCAGTGTCGTCTGGTCTCACCCGGCAATATGGGTGTGGACAAGATGATTCGCAAGGTGGCCCCCACCGACTCGACCGTCCTGATCACCGGCGAAAGCGGCACCGGCAAAGGGGTCGTCGCCCGCCAGATCCATATGCAAAGCCCCAGAAACCGCT
>JADGCO010000168.1:859-2662 GCA_015228935.1 Magnetococcales bacterium
AAGGTCTGTTTGCCGAAGCCCACCAGGGCACTCTGTTTCTGGACGAAATCGGGGAACTTCCCCTCCATCTGCAAGTCAAACTCCTGCATGCCCTGGAAGAGAAGAAAATCCGCCCGGTCGGCAGCGAACAATTCCGCCATGTCGATGTCCGCATCGTCGCCGCTACCAACAAAAACCTGGAAGAGATGGTCGCCAAAGGAACCTTTCGTGAAGATTTGTTCTTTCGCCTGAACGTGTTCAACATTTACATTACCCCCCTGCGCTCCCGTCCCGAGGATATTCCGCTCCTGACCCGGTTTTTCCTGCAAAAAAATCGGGCCGGCAAAAATCGTCCGGGGAGCGAATTTTCGCTGGAGCCGGAAGCGGAACAGGCCTTGAAGCTGTACGCCTGGCCGGGTAACATCCGGGAACTGGAAAATGTGATCGAACGGGCGCTGATCCTGGCGGAAGATGGCCAGATCCGGGTGGATGACCTGCCGGGCCACATTGCCAGGCTGGCCGGCGGTGGCGCGGAAAATGAGGATCTCCCGGGCAGTGCGGGCGAAAAGTTGCGCGACCGGGTCCGCGCCTTCGAAGCCCAGGTGATTCTGGAAACCATCGAGAAAAACCAGGGGGACCGGCGACAGGCTGCCAAAATCTTGGGAATTGGCCTCTCCAGCCTGTATCGCAAGCTGGAACAGGCCGACCTGCCGGATATTTTTCACAACGACGCCACCCCGGAGTCGGGTTTTGGTCGGCAGGTCCAAACCGAATGAACATGAATGACAACATGACATCCATGGGACAGAGGCAAATGAACGACAAAAAATGGTGGCTTCCATGGGGCAGTGCCTTGTGTATCGGCTGTGCCCTTGTTCTGGGATCTTCCGCAGCCTACACCGCCGGTCCCGAAGATACCTACAAGGAGGCCATGGCATCCTACAAGAATGACGATTGGGTCGCCGCCGTCAATCTTCTGCGGAAAACCGCCGAGGCCAACTACGTTCCGGGTATGTTCATGCTGGCCTACCTCCTCGATCAGGCCGAGGAAAACAAGGAAGCCCTCACCTGGTACAAAAAAGCCGCCGACATGAAATCAGCGGAAGCAGCCCTGGGCCTGGGTAAAATGCTGCGCAATCCCGAAGAGGTGGAAAAACCGGACCCGGCCGCTGCCGCCAAATGGATCCAGAACTCTGCCGAGTGGGGATATCCACAAGGCATGCTGGTGTGGTCGCGTCTTCTTTCCAACGGCGAGCTGGGGGTGCCCAAGGATCAGGCCAAGGCCGTCGAATGGCTGAACAAGGCCGCCGAACAGGGCTATACACCTGCCATGTCGGAACTGTCCCTGGCCTATCGTGACGGCAAACTGGGCCTGACCGCCGACCCGAAACAGGCCGCCGCCTGGAATACCCGCATGAAGGAAACCGCCGCCAAACAGGAAAGCGAAGCCAAGGCGGCAGCAGAGAAAAACAAGCCGTGATGGCGTGGATCAACCCGCGCCCGCCAGCAGGAAGGTGCAGCCGGGACGGCAGCGGGAAACCCCCGTCCGCGCCGGTGGAAAATACCCCTTTCCCATGGAGAGGGTGGATCGTTCGGTTTTGTCTGTTCCTGGCGGGCGTGGGGGGGACGGTTTTCATGGCACAATCCGTCCTGGCCGGTGACCCCTTCCGGGGCGCGACGCTCTATACCCGTCACTGCCAGGAGTGCCATGGCGTCAAAGGGAAAAGCCCCCTGCCGGGTGTCCCGGAGTTTACCTGGTGGGGTGGTTCGGAAAACGGCCTGAACCGGTCGGATCGCCAACTCCTGGATCGTATTCGCGGTGGA
>JADGCO010000168.1:2708-5289 GCA_015228935.1 Magnetococcales bacterium
TTTTCGACATCATCACCCACTTGAGAACACTACGCCGATGAGGTTCATACGGATCACACTCCTGGGCATGCTTCTGGTCGCGGGTGGCTGTTCCAGTCAGGAACAGGATGCCCGGAACAAGTCCGGCTCTTCTCCACCCTATCGCATTCTGGATATCTACCAGGTTGGCAAGGATGTCTATGTGCGTTCCCTCCTCACCGAACCCAAACGGTCCGCCCTGTGGGTGGGAACCTCGGTGGGCGTCCACGAAATCGATCTGCAAACCAACACCGTGCGCAATACCTTCACACGCAAGGATGGTCTGGCCAACGAATATGTTTTCGCCATTGGCCAGGATGGCGAGGGAGCCATCTGGTTCGGGACCAATGCCGGCGGCATGTCCCGCTACAAGGAAGGCAAGTGGAAAACCTACTTTCCCATGCATGGACTCGCCGACTATTGGGTCTACTCCTTTGCCAGTCACCCGGATGGCTCTCTCTGGGCCGGAACCTGGGCCGGGGTCAGCCGCGTCGATCTCAAGACCGGCAAGTTCACCAACTACGTCAAGGAACTTGTCAACGAATGGGTCTATGCCATGGCCATCGATTCCCGCAACCGGATCTGGTTCGGCACCGAAGGGGGGCTTTCCCTGTTTGATGGCACCACCTGGCACGAATGGACCCATACCAGTGGCCTCGGTGCCCCCAACACCCAGCGTTTGCCGGTCAGCCCGAATACCGGCCTCGGCACCCGTCGCCGTCATGACCTGGGCATTCTGGCCGGCGGCGAATCGACCTACAATCCAAACTACGTCTTTTCGCTCAATGTCGAAGCCGGGGATGTCATCTGGGCCGGAACCTGGGGTGGTGGGGTGAGCCGCTTTGACGGCAAGACGTGGCAGAATTTTACGACCAAGGATGGATTGCCCGGCAATATCGTCTATAGCCTGGTGCGGGATGGCCGGGGAGTTCTCTGGGCCGGCACCAACAATGGGATTGGATTCTATCAGGATGGTACCTGGCGTCCCTTTGCCCATAACCTTCGCCTGCAAGGGAAGGATGTCTATGCCATGGCCGTGACCCCCGCCGGGGAGTTGTGGGCTGGAACCAGGGGGGAAGTCGTGCGGATTGGTCTTGCACCCCCAAAATGAGATCGAGGAGTGCGCAGTGAAAGCTGACATGAAAATTTATGTCGTAACGGGGGCAGCCATTCTCGTGGTGGCCACACTGGTTGCCGGTGCCTATCTGGTGGGCGTCAAACAGGGGGCCAGGAGCGGTTCAGGAGCCGGGGTTGCCGCCCAGCAGTCCGGTACGAAGCCACTCCTGCTCGGCAATGTGGCCGGACCTTTGGCACCAGGGGCCGAGGTTCCAGCCGCCCATCCCCCCATTCCCGGCCTGAATCCTGATGGCACCCCTGCTCCCCAGGGTGCTGCCCAGGGTGCCGCTCAGGGTGCGGCCCAGGGTCAGGGTGCGACGGACCCGGGTGCAGCCCAAGGTACCGTCCTGGGCAAGCCCAATGAAAAATTCACCCATTTCCGGGTCGGCAATCGCAATGTCAAGGATATGCTGGCTGACGGCCAACATATCTGGGTGGGGACCTCGGGCGGTGCCATTCGCTATGACACCCAGTCCGGCGACTACAAACTGTTCGATGTGCGCAATGGCAGCCTCCTTGCCAATGGCGTGTTTCATGTCGGACGCTATGGCGACCGGATTGCGGTGGGCACCTATGGCGGGGGACTCTCCGTCCTCGATCCCAAGACCCAAAAATGGCAGACCTACAATATTCCCAATGGCTTGGCTGATGCTTTCGTCTACGACTCCCTGCAATTGCCCAATGGGGACATCTGGATCGCCACCTGGTCCGGTGCCAACCGAATCCGGGGTGGCAATCTGGATGATCGGACCAAATGGGACCTTTTTACGGTGGAAAACACCAAGGGCGGCCTGCCCAACGATTGGGTGTATGGTCTGGCGGCAGGCAAGGATGGCGAGGTGTGGCTTGCCACCGAAGGGGGTTTGGGTCGCTTCAAGGATGATCAATGGCAGCACTGGACCCATGAAAACGGCCTTGGCATGACCTATGAAGCGGTCAAGGATCAAAACGATTTCATGAACGATCCCGCCAAAACCTCCAGTCACCATGCCCAGCAAAAAGAGGAACAGGGACTCTCCCGGGTCACGACCGCCTACAATCCCAACTACATCATCTCTCTCCAGGTGGACAACAAGGGGCAGGTGTGGTGTGGCACCTGGGGAGGTGGTTTGGCCCGTTTCGATGGGACCCAATGGAAAAATTACAGCGTCAAGGACGGGTTGCCCGCCAACTTCATCTTCATGCTGCATTATGACGAGAAGGGAACCCTCTGGGCCGGGACCAACAAGGGCTTGGCCAGAATGGAAGGGGAGGGCTTCAAGGTCATGACCACGAAGGAGGGACTCTTTTCCGATAATGTCTTCTCCCTGGCTTTCACCCAGGAAGGTTCCATGTGGGTGGGAAGTTTTGGCGGTGTTGCCAGGTTGATGCCCAATACCTGGTAAGCCGGGTTCACTTGAGCTTTCATTCTTGACCTATGTCCCAGCCTGAAGATGTCCAGGATTCA
>JADGCO010000169.1 GCA_015228935.1 Magnetococcales bacterium
GCCCTTCCTCTTGGCGGGGTTTGGGGCGGAGCCCCAATAAAATCTTTCTTTCCAAAGTGATGATCAAGGCCTTATGAACACATCCTTATGCCGGATTTTCACCAGGTGACCCAGGCTGTGCAAGACGGGGCGTTGCACAGCATACCTGATTACGTCCGCCCCGCTTGGCTTCGTACAGGGCCTCGTCGGCGGCCTTGAGCAGGGCTTCCGGATTGGCGGCCTCGACCAGAGGCAGGGTGGCGACGCCCACGCTGATGGTCACTTTCAGACCATCCACGTCCGTCAACTCCACCCGTTCCCGCAACCGTTCGGCAACCTGTTGGGCACCGGTCTGGCCGGTGCTGGGCATGATCACGCAAAACTCCTCGCCACCAAAACGACAGGGAAAATCCAGGGCACGGAACAAATTGCGCATTTCCCGGCCAATGGCTTGCAGGACCCGGTCGCCCTGATCGTGACCATGCCGATCATTGAATTTTTTGAAGTGGTCCACATCGAACAACAATACCGCCAGTTCCAGATGGTAACGTTGTGCCCGGTCGAACTCTTCCGTCAAAACCTCGTCCAGACGCCGACGATTCAACAATCCGGTCAGGCCATCGGTGTAGGAGAGCTGCCGCAGTTTTTCTTCGAGACGTTTTTCACCGGTGATATCTCGCAGGAGGGCAGCAGAGCCAACAGGCCGGTTATCGTTGGCCCGGATGGTGGCCGCATAGACGTGGAGAACACGATTTTTGTAGACCACCGTCTCCGGCATGGCCTTGTCGTGACTGGTCAGCAAACCCTCCATGTAGGATGGATCATCGAGCAGATTGACAAAGCTCTGGCTGGAAATTTCCTGGACCGTCTTGCCCAACAGGCGTTCGGCAGCCGGGTTGACCAGGACCACTTGCCCGGACTGGTCGGTGACCACGATCCCTTCCCGGGCACTCAGAATGATGGTGGCAAGTTTGTCCCGTTCGGTCTGCAATCCTTTGTGGGATTTTTCCAGCTCGGCACTCATGAAATTGAAACTGCGGGCCATGCGGACAAATTCCTGACTTCCCAGGACCGGTACCTGTTGCAGAATATCACCCCCGGCAACCTGCTCCATGGCGCGGGTGATGCGTCCGAGGGGAGTGACCACGAGGCGATGGATGGCCAGATAGACCATGCCCAGGATGACCAATATGCCCAAACCAAACATGCCCAGGGTACGGATGCGGGCCGCTTGAATGTCCCATTTCACGGTTTCCAGGGAGGTGGTCAACTTGACCATGCCCCGCAGTTTGTCGCTTTGGCCATGGCAGGTGTGACACCCATCCTGGTTGAAAATGGGGGAGTAGACCGTCAAAATGGGTTTTTCGTTTAAAGACACAATAAAATCAAACACTTCACGTTCAGAACGCAACAAATCTGCCAACAGACCGGTGGGAATTTCAATATGCTTGGCCGAGTTCTTTTCCTGACGTCTGGTATAAGCGCCCTGTCCCAGATGTTGATTGACGGCATCGATGGTCTGGTTGTCGTGAAAGGCAGGGCGTCCGTCCATACGCAGGATCTGAAAATCCAGAATATTAGGTACTTGTTTGATATTGTTTACATAATCATGAGCTATCTGGGCATTGCCCGAGAGCATGGCTGTTTGCAATCCCTGGCTGGCTGACAAGGCAATCAACCCCATGGTCCGTTTGCCCTGGGACAGAATCACCTCATCATCCTGGCGAAAATAAAACAAGGCCATGCCGCCAAATCCCACCAGAATGGAGAGGCCTGTGATCAGCAGGATGCGAAAGCCAATCCCGGAATTCCGGGCAATATTGTTGTTTTGATTGCTATTCATGCGTCATCCATCACTGTTTTCGGTGTCTTTCCCTGAACTCTGTCCCCATTATGCCATGAGATGCGAGCCAGGTAACCGGGAAAACCCGGATCGATCCCTTGCAATCCATCGAGAAAAAGGGTAATCACCCCACATGGAAGAAATGCGCCATGATAGCCGGGAAATGTCACTGTCGTGTGGCAGGAAAGCCTTTTTTTGTAACATAAAATAACGTCTGGAGAACTGGAAACTTGCCTGCACCCAAAGGAAGACCCCGCGCCCATTCACATTCAGGTCGCAAGGGGAAGGTGTCCACCGCCCAAATGGAAGTGGATGCCCGTAATCTGTTGTGTCCCCTGCCGGTTTTGCGGGTGGCGTCGGCCATGGAGGAGATGCCTGCCGGAGCGGTTTTGAAAGTGCGTGCCACGGATCCCGGCTTGAGTCGGGATCTGCCCGCCTGGTGTACGGTCAATGGCCACCGGTTGCTGCAATTCGACCGGCAGGGCACCGAATGGGTCGGTTTTGTCCGCAAGGGAACAGGGGATCCGGAACCCAGCGAAAAACAACCCGTTTAGGGAGTGTGGCTGCCATGGCCCTGCGCATCTGGTGTGCGGTGACCGCGCATGGATTCGGGCATTTTTCCCAGATGGTTCCCGTTTTGCGGGAACTTGCCCGCCAAAGGCCGGATCTGGAACTGCGCCTGGCAGGGTCTCTGTCACCCGACGTGATTCAGCGCAATCTGGGCCTTCCCCATTCGCAGGATCCGGCAGCCCGGGATGTGGGTCTGATCCAGAACGATCCGTTGACGGTGGATTTGCCGGCAACGGCTGCTGCCCTGGAGCGCATCCACGCAACCTGGCCGACCCTCCTGGAAGCGGAGAAACAGGCCATGGCGGCCTGGTCGCCCGATCTGGTCCTGGCGAATGTGCCTTATCTGCCCCTGGCGGCGGCGGGGGCGCTGGGTATTCCGAGTGTGGCAGTGGCATCGCTCTCCTGGGATCTGGTGCTGGCGGCCTATTTTTCCCTGGCGGAACCCGGTCCCCGGCGCTGGTGGGAACAGATGCGGCAGGCCTATGGCACCACCACCCTGGCCCTGCTGCCCACGCCGGCCCTCCTGGATGGTCCGTTTCCCCGACAGGTCCTGATTCCCCCCCTGGTTGAGCCGGGTGTTCCCCAGCCTGCGCGGCTGCGGCGGGATTTGCATCTTTCCGCCACAGATCAACGTCCCCTGGTGCTGGTCAGCCTCGGCGGCATTCCCGGCAGCAACCTTCCTTTTGCTGCCATGGCCGGCAATCAGGACTGGATCTGGATTCTCGATTTTCCTTCGCCTTTGCCTGCCGATCATCTGGTCACCTGGCAGGATTTGTCCGGTGCCTGGTCTTTCCGGGATGTGCTGGCTTCCGTGGATGCCGTGGTGGGCAAACCCGGTTATGGCATGTCCGTGGAAACCGTAGCCCATGGCACACCGTTTCTCTATGTTCGCCGCGGAACCTTTCCGGATGAGGCGTCCATCTGTCCCTGGCTCCAGCGGCATGGTCGGGCACGGGAAATTTCTCAGGCGACATTTCGTTCTGGCGCTTGGGAAGAACCTCTGCGCGAACTGATGGCCTTGCCCCGTCCGCCACGCATTCCCCTCGATGGTGCCGTCGTGGCCGTGGAACATATTCTGAGACTGCTCGAATAACGGATAAAAACGGAACATGGTTCCACGGGGAAGAAGACGGCTCTTCCCCATGGTGAAATTTGCCCAGGGAAGAATCCCGTCTTTTCCCGTGATGGAAATTGGGAACGGTATTTCAGGTCAAATCTGGTATGGGATTGGTTGACATTTTCACAGACTGCGACGGTGTGTATCATAGGCCTTGATAAATTTTTCGAAAGCCTCTTTTTCTTTTTCCCAGCAAGTACACACCAAACGCAACAAGGTGAAACCAGTGAAATGACCTGCCGTGAATATTTCTCCGATTTTTTCCCAATCAGTTACTTCCGAATTGTGATCTTCGTTGATCACGCAGATGAGCGCATTTTCGCCACGCAGGGTCACTGGGTCAACCTGTGACATGCCTTCAGCTTTTTGGGCAGCATTGGCCACGCAACGAACCAGTGTTTGAGGATCGGATGTTTTGAAAGTGTCGTTGGAATTGCAGTTGGGGAATTTTGAATCCATTTCCAAGGCTGTGAAGTGGACAATGATATCTCGGCTGTTTCCGAATTCGCTTTTCAGATCCCGAACCATGTTGAAGATACTGTCATAACCTGTACTTCTGGGGGCTGTTTTATCACCAGGCGGGACAATTGATGCGTTGGCCGCTATCAATCCGGCAGTGATTTCGGCCATGCGGGGCACTCCGGTACATCGCCATTGCCAATGTATTCCGGGAATTTTCATGCCCAGTGGAATACTTGCGAAAGGATCTTTCGAAAAGCTGCTATTGGCTTCTCGCAGCAACGTTTTTCCGTGTTCCAAGAGACATTCATGGTACCAGCGGGTGAAATCCTGGCCATATTCATTATTCATGTAGTCTATATTGCGCATAGACTCATCAGCTCTGGCATGGGGAAGTTGAAGAGGGGCATATTCTCCCCCTGGAGGCCGAATGTTTTCATAAAGGTCGGTTCCATGGGCTGCATTGCGTTGGAAGACGATCCAGCTATTGGATGCGGCATCAGGATTATCTCTTTCCAACCATTCCAGTCTATTTTGCGCCCACTCCCGGAACGATTGACGTGCCAATCGACCATAGCATTGAAAGAATCCCCGATCAGGAAATTTCCAGCCATCCGATTCATTGTAGGATGGATAACGCAATTCGCCTGCTGGTCCCAGGCTGATGTTTAACTCGGGAAAGGCTCCGGCTTTTGCCAATTCTTGAAAAAAGGGGACCTGGGTAAAAGCCTGGAAAAAAATGCGGACAGCCGCCATCACCACGGGTCCATGGGCACCAACAGTGGCCCATACCGGGAGAGCATCGGATTGCAGAGTTCCAGTTTCACTTTCGTACTTCAAATCATTTGGTTCCAGTCCTGCCTCTCTGGCCAACTGGTTATATACCCACCCGGGGATGGGTATGTTCAAATTTCCATCACCGACACTTCCCCCGCCATGATGCAACGAAAAGATTGGTACAATGTCCAAACCATGGTCACAGATAATCCGGAATATTTTTATATAATACTCCCAATCTGGACTGTGGCGATCTTGCATGACCTTGCCCCACCAGATATCCACGGTAACTGCTTCGACACCAATATTTTTGGCTTCCTCCAGGAGACCCTTGAAGCTGGGCCAATTACCATCTTTGACGATCAACGGGGCCATTACGGCCATCAGGCAACGATGGCGCTCGCCTCGCAGGCGAATACAGTCTGGTTTATCGAGCATGTGTTTCATCCTTCTGAAAATGTCAACATGGCGTGAAGGTCATTGCTT
>JADGCO010000170.1 GCA_015228935.1 Magnetococcales bacterium
TTTCCCAGTCAAAAAGGGTATAGGCGTGTTGTTGGAGCAAAGTGGAAATATTTTGGCTGTTGATCTCGGATACTTCGCACATGATGACGGGACGGGCTTTTGTGAGCGTCATTTTCCCACCTTGCAAAACGAGGAGTTCAGCTCCCTCAACGTCAATTTTGATCAAATCCGGTCTGCCATATTGCTCCAGCAGCCAATCCAGGGTGAGGGTTATGACTGGATAAGAGGTGGACACGCCACCGGATTGACTCGAACCGATGACATTGGCCAGATGGTTGGCACTACGACCTCGGGCGGCGATTTGGAAGCGGTTGATCCCCAGTTCGCCAGCCATGGATACCGGCAGTATGTCGAGTCGCAAATTGCTGTTTTCTGGCAGACGGATGCTTTTTCTGATAATTTCGACAAGACGAGTATCCGGTTCCAGGGCAACGACCTGCCCATGGGTACCGGCGATTCCGGCAGCGGCAAAAGAAAAAAGTCCCACGTTGGCACCAATGTCCCATACCCTGGATCCAGGTTTGACATGAGTGCTGGCCAGTCGCAACAGGTCCGGGTCAATTTTTCCCAAGTCTCGTCGCCAATATTTCAATGCGGATCCGGGTGTCACGTACATGGGGTGACTCCCAAACTCACCTGGTGTACGCCTTTTAAGAATGAGGTGATCACTGAATCGTTCCATGATTCTGCGTAAAGAGAACATTTTATATTCTTTCAGAATGTGCAGAAATTGTGTTTCTGGTCATTGATTTGGTCGCCTGGATTGATGAAATCCCGGATTTCGGCCTGCATGGATGAGCCGGGAGTTTGATTGAAGACTGACATGTTGATCAGAGCCGGGAATGTTATGTCTGGGGGATCTACGAGCTTCCTTGACGAAAAGCCAGCCATAAACAATAAAAAGCAAGAAATATATTTGGACCAGAGGAATGATAATTTCAACCAGGGCAAATTCGATTTTTGTGATCGAATTCAGGAGAACGACAAAAACAAAGCTGCGCATTGACAAAGGTGGCGCGTGGGTATCCATTCGATGTGCAAATCCCAGAATCCATCCCAGCAACCATGAAAAGACAATGACTCCAGGCACTCCAAAATTGGCATAGGCTTCGCCCAACAGGCCAATACCGATACTGGTCAGAATGGCCTGATCTCGGGCATGGACTCCGTAATGCAATCCCAGAAATATTGTTGCAGCGTGACCATCGGGCTTATCAGGCCACAGAAAACGTGGAATGATCATGGATGGCAACATGGCGTAGGTTGTCCCTCCGACATAGGGAACTTCATTCGGGGTGCGTTGAATCACCATGCCCAGGACCCCTGAAAAATTGAGACGGTCGATGATTAATGATTGGGTCGTGCTTGATGTATCCTGAAAAGTTTCCATGGATATTTCTGCCCAATGTGACAATCTTTGAAAGGCATCAGAAAATGAGGTCACACCAGACCCCCAGTAGATATTGCGGGTTGCGCCCTTTCCCATACTGAGAAACGTCAAGATAAATAAAAGTAAAATGACCACTCCAAGAGGAATCCGGCCACGTCCAAGAGTAAAACCTAAAATAGATGGCAAAATCCATAAAACAACGTTAACCAACATAAGCCCGCTGATGATAATGACACCGCCGATCAGAACAAGAATTATTGTAAATGTGGTTTGTGCTTTTGAAAGGTGACCTTCTCCCATCAAACGAAAAAGCACATAGCTTGACACGGTTCCAATAACGTTTACAAGGATTGTGTTGAATGTAGCCAAAAAATTCCCAAGATATTGCTGCGGAATTCCGACCATGAACAATCCATTATATATTGTTGACATGGTTAGAAGAAATGTAAAAATATTAATTGCAGTATCTTTTGGAATTAATTTTACAGATTTTGAAATATCAGACAATCTTGACCTTTTTGCGAATGAGTATGTAAACAAAGTGATGATAACGCTTGAAAGCACAACAATTCCGGTCCGGATACGATTTTCTTCGTCAACATAAAAAACTCCGAATGTGCTGTTGATTCCAAGAATCATGGGAAAGCCATAATAGATTCCAACCACAAACGTGTACAGCTCAATAAATGGCATCGATTTGTTTGCAGAGAAAAACCATTTGGAAGATCCGTGAAAAGTGACCCCGATGATGCACAAACCCAGAATGCCTTCTTCCAGAGAAAGAGGTTTCTTTGACCATGCTGCTGATATTGAAATACTTAAAGTGACGAGAAATGTCAAAAAAATCGGGTACGACTGTAAATTTGGTTTGATTTTATTGACAGGTGATCTGGCATGGATCGGTACCGGCTTACCTTGGCTTGCAGCCGTGTCACGGTTGGGAAGCGTCTTTGCGGACCTGTAGGCTTCCGGGCTGTGCAACCCGGACGAGTAACGAGGCAATGATTTTGATGGACGATCCATTTTACTCGTCAAGCCCATGATTTGTATGAAAATTTTAGAAATGTCACCGCTTTTCCTCTGGCCTGTTTCCGGAAAGGAGAGTTGGCAGAAGCGTACCACGAACGCCGGAAGGATCGTACCATTTTTAAGGGTGCCCGGGTATTTTTTTTTTATCAAAGGTTTCTCTTTTTCTTCTTTGAGTGTTTATCGCAAATTCACCAATAATTCTTGCATGTGATGCAGATCAATGGACGGCATTTATGGTTTGTTGTGGCTTTCGACCCGTAAGAAACGTCACCCGGCTGTTCTGGATGAGGCTGTATTTGCTTTGTGTGTGGTTTGGGACTACAATTCACTTTCAAGTGTCGGAATCCCGGAAGGTTGGATCAGATCATGATCGTTTAACGTATTGTTTAACGCATTGTTTCCGTGATAACGGCACCATTTTCGGGCAAGGGGGGCTTCTGCCGGGACAGGAGGCATGAGGCATTCATGATGAACTCCTGCCGGTTTGTTTCCAATTGATAAGGGTGAATGTGCGAGGGTTGGTCCATGGAAAACAAAAATGTGTCAACTTCTGGATGGTATGAACCCTTGCTGAAAATCATGCGCAGTGTTGAGTTTCCCCACAAACTGGGTCTTTGTGATCGTCTCCTGGGTGCATCCTTGTCACGTTTGGGCATCACCGAAATCATGACCGGGGCTGGTTTGATTTGGAAGCTTGATCTCCGCAACTCGACTTCCCGTTGGATCGTTTATGGTCTTTATGATCCCGGGTTTTTGTTGTGGGCCAAACATTTTGTTCCCGAAAACGGCATCATCATTGACTCGGGTGCCAACATCGGGCAAATGGCCATATATTTGGGACAAATGAATCCCAGAGGACGTTTGTTTGCCTTTGAACCCGGTCAACACCAGGCGGATTGGCTTGCCGGGCAGTTGGTAAAAAATCGTCGTCTCTTGCAATCCGTGGAAATTCATCGTCTGGGTTTGGGTGAAAAAGAGGAAAACCTTTTTTTGCAGGATGAGGGTGCGGAAGAGACTCATGGGGGACAGAGTCAAATTCGTACCACGGGATCAGAACTCGTCCATGTGGTGCGGCTTGACCAGTTTCTGGAAACGCAAGGTGTGGATCACGTCGATCTCTGGAAACTGGATGTTGAAGGTCATGAAATTCCGGCTTTGCGGGGGGCCATGCCACTCCTGGAGTCACACCGGGTCCACGCAATCTATGCAGAATTGCATGAAGAAAATGGTATGGCTATCCGTAAATTTTTGAAAGATTTGGACTATAATGCCTACGTCTTTTCATCCTGGAGACGAAATCCGCAACCGGAAACAAATCCGGCTCTCCATGACAATGGACTTTTTGTTCCGGCGTCTTTATCCTTGACCCGAGTATGAATTTGTTTCCCCTGCCGTGACACGCCATCTTGACACTTGGCCATGGAACGTGGGGTACGGGCCGTTGTCAAATTGTTCTAAAGGTGTGATGGATTCGTCAATATGAATGAATCTCCTTTGTCTTCAGTTATTTATCGTTTACCCATCCTGATCAACCCGAAAAGAATTTTTTCATTTCTACTCAGGTACGGTAAGGGAATGTTTCTGAAAGGGCGTTTTGTCCCGGAAACAAACCCCTATCTGACTCTTGAAGTGACCAATAATTGTAACAGCAAATGCGTTTTTTGTGCAAACCAGTTCATGACTCGCAGAAAAACCTCCATGGATTGGAATCTGTTTCAGAAAGCCGTTGACGAATATTTGACCATGGGTGGAAAACATCTCTCCCTTGGCACAACTGTGGGTGATCCGCTGCTGGACAAACGATTGACGGATCGGATCCGATTCGTCCGGGGTCATCCTGATTTTCAGATTCTGGGGATCATTACCACCTTGCAGTGGTTGCATCTTTTTGATCTTGATGATATATTTGAGTGTGGTCTGACCTGGGTCAGCGTTTCAACCACGTTGACTGGCCCCGAGACCTATAAAAATTTTTTCGGGGTTGATCTGTACGAACGAATGCTGCAAAACCTGAAAAATCTGTTGACGGAAAATCGTCGCAGGGGGCATCCACTCAATGTAATCATCTCCTTGAAACCAACCCAGGAACGGCCTGAAGAGATCAGAAACCATCCAGATTATCAAGCGATCAAAATCCTTTACAATCAAGACCTCGATATTCAGTCAGAGCAGAGCATGGTGGTTGATGATTGGAGTGGATCTGTCACCCTCCCTGCCTATCTTGTGAAACGCCCCCTGATTCCACGCATGTTCCGTCCCTGTCTGACTCTTTACAAGACCATGATTGTTTTTTCCAATGGCAATGTCGGAGCCTGTGCCTGTCGGGATTACAATGCCGACAGCGAATTGATCCTTGGCAACCTTCACCAGGACAAACTTGTTGACTTGTGGAACAGCAAAAAATTGTCCGATTTGCGTCGTAATTGGCGATTGCGTAATAAAATACCTGATATTTGTAAACTGTGTCGTCATTATATGTATTAACCCATCTTTAAGAGGCTGTCTAATAACTTATTAATTTCAAAAAAATCGAATGAAAAACTGGGATGGAGGTCCAGGAGGAAGGGCTGTGCCCTTCCTCCTGG
>JADGCO010000171.1 GCA_015228935.1 Magnetococcales bacterium
TTGAAATCATCTCAAAAGCAGCTCGAAAAATGGGAAAAGCTGCGAAGATGGGTTGGGAGGTCTATCCCCGCGCCTGCGGGGGAACCATGGCACCCCGGTAATATCCATGCGCCCTGCGAGGTCTATCCCCGCGCCTGCGGGGGAACCGGTTCATGCCAGAGTTCTGGAGGGCATGTCCGGGGTCTATCCCCGCGACTGCGGGGGAACCGGAGATATGAAAGTGCAAATGGATGCATGTGAAGGTCTATCCCCGCGCCTGCGGGGGAACCCATCGCGCTGCACCGTGCGCACCGTGCGCACCGGGTCTATCCCCGCGCCTGCGGGGGAACCGCTATCCGCAGCACGCCCTGGCATTCCTGGAGGGGTCTATCCCCGCGCCTGCGGGGGAACCAATCATCCGCAACAGCACCAGAAGTCTTATAACGGTCTATCCCCGCGCCTGCGGGGGAACCAGGATTCCCGTTTTTTAGCGTTTCACCACATAAGGTCTATCCCCGCGCCTGCGGGGGAACCGTAAGGTGGCGGGGAACCGAATCTTAAAAAACAGGTCTATCCCCGCGCCTGCGGGGGAACCGGGCATCATGCGCGACGGAAATGCTCTGACTATGGTCTATCTCCGCGCCTGCGGGGGAACCAGGGGAAATCCTACCGCCGACATCGGATCTATGGGTCTATCCCCGCGCCTGCGGGGGAACCCATGAGGTTTTTCGCGCCGCGCCCCCGGTCCCAGGTCTATCCCCGCGCCTGCGGGGGAACCCCTCGCTCATGGCTGGGGGTGGCCGGGATACTGGGTCTATCCCCGCGCCTGCGGGGGAACCGAAACTCTCATCTGCCAATGTGGAGCAGGAAAGGGTCTATCCCCGCGCCTGCGGGGGAACCTAAGGCTGGCAGGATGAAACCCTAACCCCTTGAGGTCTATCCCCGCGCCTGCGGGGGAACCATGGCCGGAGCCAGGATGAACTGAAAAAATAACGGTCTATCCCCGCGCCTGCGGGGGAACCCGATCCCCGGAAGGGCTGGGGTTTTTGGGTATGGGTCTATCCCCGCGCCTGCGGGGGAACCATCATACCACCTCCTTAAAGTTTTGGCGCAGATGGTCTATCCCCGCGCCTGCGGGGGAACCGGGGAACACCTGATCCGGACCACCCAGGAGAGGGGTCTATCCCCGCGCCTGCGGGGGAACCGTGAGCCTTTCCGAAATCGCCAAAAAACTCGGGGGTCTATCCCCGCGCCTGCGGGGGAACCAATTCAGTTTTGATCTGCTCGGTACTGACTCCAGGTCTATCCCCGCGCCTGCGGGGGAACCGATGCCATACTGACGAACTTCCCCAGGACCAAGGGTCTATCCCCGCGCCTGCGGGGGAACCACCTGGAACTGCTCGATGAACGCATTGTGGCGAGGTCTATCCCCGCGCCTGCGGGGGAACCATTTTGTACCTCTGACCTGAAATATGAACCTATGGTCTATCCCCGCGCCTGCGGGGGAACCTCAAGCAACAGTCCATGGTGAACCCCTCGCTGGGGTCTATCCCCGCGCCTGCGGGGGAACCTGTGTCGGGTCGTGCTGCGTCTCTGGCGGGAATGGTCTATCCCCGCGCCTGCGGGGGAACCGGCAATCGCACCATCCTCCCCCGCCATGGCAAAGGTCTATCCCCGCGCCTGCGGGGGAACCGAAAGAATTCTTCCTCCCATCAGACCCGCCCAGGGTCTATCCCCGCGCCTGCGGGGGAACCCAACTTCCAGGGAGTTAATACCATCATAACGCCGGTCTATCCCCGCGCCTGCGGGGGAACCTGCCGGGCATGCGGAAAAAGACGTCGCAACAAGGGTCTATCCCCGCGCCTGCGGGGGAACCGATCTGATGTATGTGGTAGAGTCGGGCCATGGAGGTCTATCCCCGCGCCTGCGGGGGAACCTCAAAAATCTTATGTGCCCAACCGGGTGCATAAGGTCTATCCCCGCGCCTGCGGGGGAACCAGGAAAGGAAATCGAAATGAAAGCTGATGTCAGGGTCTATCCCCGCGCCTGCGGGGGAACCTAAAGAGGATAAAACCCAAAAACGTTTAAAGGGGGTCTATCCCCGCGCCTGCGGGGGAACCTTCTGGTGGCTGTGATCCCGATCCCCGCCTGGAGGTCTATCCCCGCGCCTGCGGGGGAACCTTCACGCCCTTGCTGGGCATGTCCGATGTGGTGGGTCTATCCCCGCGCCTGCGGGGGAACCGGCATATGAAGAAGAAGCGCGGCGAATCAGCCGGGTCTATCCCCGCGCCTGCGGGGGAACCGCGGAAGTTCTCGAAGCAGAAGCACGTGAAGCGGGTCTATCCCCGCGCCTGCGGGGGAACCTCTTTATTATTTGATGCCGTTTGGTTGTGAGCAGGTCTATCCCCGCGCCTGCGGGGGAACCATCAACAATAAAATCGAAGAATCGGAGACAGAAGGTCTATCCCCGCGCCTGCGGGGGAACCGGCAAACCCCACCATGCCCGCACGTGCTGTCCGGGTCTATCCCCGCGCCTGCGGGGGAACCGTCTCTGGGTAATCGGCTTTTGTGGTGGGTATAGGTCTATCCCCGCGCCTGCGGGGGAACCACAGAAGTGAGGAAGAAGATGGACGAGATTGAGGGTCTATCCCCGCGCCTGCGGGGGAACCGCGGCCTGCACGACGACGCGAAAGCGACGATCAGGTCTATCCCCGCGCCTGCGGGGGAACCTGGGCGTGAAGGCCATCCGGCGCATGAACGGAGGGTCTATCCCCGCGCCTGCGGGGGAACCTCAATTCTTATTAGGATAAAGTGATATGGGTGAGGTCTATCCCCGCGCCTGCGGGGGAACCACGCGCCTTGCAATGTAACGAACAAAGAAGAAAGGTCTATCCCCGCGCCTGCGGGGGAACCATTATCATATTTTTTTTAGGCCTGGGCCATCAAGGTCTATCCCCGCGCCTGCGGGGGAACCTTCACCGTCACCTTCCCTGATCGATGCCATGCCGGTCTATCCCCGCGCCTGCGGGGGAACCATACTGTCACAGGGTGCAGTGTCAGATTTCTGAGGTCTATCCCCGCGCCTGCGGGGGAACCGCTGTAAGCTCAGTTTCCGCGGTGGTGTCCATGGGTCTATCCCCGCGCCTGCGGGGGAACCGGATTTTGGATCATAACCGACTTTGGACCTTGAGGTCTATCCCCGCGCCTGCGGGGGAACCAAAAGCGCATTTTATTCTTGGCAAGCGGACATAGGTCTATCCCCGCGCCTGCGGGGGAACCTCAGTACAGATGGTGCTGCTGCGGTGGCTGCCAGGTCTATCCCCGCGCCTGCGGGGGAACCCGCTTCCGGTCGGAAAAACGCCAACACCTTGGGGGTCTATCCCCGCGCCTGCGGGGGAACCGGTGCCGGTCACACCTGGATGGAGATAGACGACGGTCTATCCCCGCGCCTGCGGGGGAACCTCCTTTCGGGGCATTGCGCGGCTATTCAGAGACGGTCTATCCCCGCGCCTGCGGGGGAACCCACGGCATCGAGGATACCCACCGCCGTGCCATAGGTCTATCCCCGCGCCTGCGGGGGAACCGGCCCCCTGTCCCCTGGTCGCTGCCGAATAGATGGTCTATCCCCGCGCCTGCGGGGGAACCTCTTCGGTGCGGAAAATATAAACATCGGAGCCGGGTCTATCCCCGCGCCTGCGGGGGAACCTAGACCCATTTCCCATCTACAAAAGGCATGACGGGTCTATCCCCGCGCCTGCGGGGGAACCGCCCGTCAAGAATGCAAACCCGGATGCCATCCAGGTCTATCCCCGCGCCTGCGGGGGAACCCGGTGCCAGACCAATGAATCCGGATTGGGTGCGGGTCTATCCCCGCGCCTGCGGGGGAACCGTCGCCGTGCCCATCGCCACCCAGGAAGCATCGGGTCTATCCCCGCGCCTGCGGGGGAACCTGGCCACCGTCACTCCGCAAGAGGTCCAAAGCAGGTCTATCCCCGCGCCTGCGGGGGAACCGTTTTGGAGGTAGAGTTCTTCCTTCCAAAAGAGGGTCTATCCCCGCGCCTGCGGGGGAACCCCTCTTCTCCGATGGGGATCGGAGATTGGTAGGGGTCTATCCCCGCGCCTGCGGGGGAACCAACCGTGCGGCATAATAACATGATCAAATATGGGGTCTATCCCCGCGCCTGCGGGGGAACCGACGATCAATCATTTGCGGTTGAAGAATTCTGAGGTCTATCCCCGCGCCTGCGGGGGAACCTGGCATCCCACCTGCACCACCCGACGCAAGGCGGGTCTATCCCCGCGCCTGCGGGGGAACCACATTGTTCGAGTATTTTTGACGTTAAAACAGAGGTCTATCCCCGCGCCTGCGGGGGAACCTCATACCCTTTGTCGCCAACGGTTTCCGTTGGAGGTCTATCCCCGCGCCTGCGGGGGAACCATCCTGGATTGGATCGGGGCAATCCGATCTTCAGGTCTATCCCCGCGCCTGCGGGGGAACCATCGACAGGGTACCCGGAAATCATCTCAATAGTGGTCTATCCCCGCGCCTGCGGGGGAACCCAAGACACGGATGGCGATGTCATCATCCGTGTCGGTCTATCCCCGCGCCTGCGGGGGAACCTTCCTGAAAATAAACGACCAGGAAATCGACATGGGTCTATCCCCGCGCCTGCGGGGGAACCTTTTTTCAGGTTGGGTAAAAGCCACAAGGAGCGGGTCTATCCCCGCGCCTGCGGGGGAACCCAGGGGTGGCGTCCCAATCTCCCCAACGCCACAGGTCTATCCCCGCGCCTGCGGGGGAACCCAGCGAGATGCTGATGAGGAGGATGTCAGCGAAGGTCTATCCCCGCGCCTGCGGGGGAACCCTGATAAGGAGCTTTCTGATAAAATCAATAGGCGGTCTATCCCCGCGCCTGCGGGGGAACCAAAAAGCCACTCGGGGAGAGTGGCTTGGGGGGGGGTCTATCCCCGCGCCTGCGGGG
>JADGCO010000172.1 GCA_015228935.1 Magnetococcales bacterium
TCATATATAGCTTAACCAAAAGATGGAATTGTCGGATTTCAACTGAGGCAAAACAGAAGAGCTGGAGAGTTGGACTGGCCGCATCCTGAGCGCCAACTCACCGGGCGACCTTTTTGTCAACTGAGCGGGCGGTATCATTGTGGGCTTGTTCAGGGTCTGGATGATGATGGATCTACGGCGGAGTGTTTTTTCATCACGGATTCGGGAATGGACAATGTGCAGGAGGGGATTTGGCGTACATCCCATACAGTCATGAATCCATATTTCAGGGGATCGGCTGAGTTGCTTCCCCGACCAGTCGCATGAAAGGAACGGGATTGCCGCTGGCTTGGCGGCTGGTGCGGTCTGATCCGCGAGGTGGTTTGCTGTTTTTTGGCAGCGTCCTGCTGGGTGTGTGGATCCTGGTCGGAGTGGCTCTGACAGGGGGGATGTTGCACGCCCGGATTGAGGCCGAAACCTTTGCCATGCTGGCTGCCGACATTCGGATAGAAGGATCGGCTCCCCTGGATGCCTGGGCCGAAAAACATCTTTTTGGTCCAGGTCGCGTCGTGGCCAAAAGCCTGGAGTTCACGGCCATGGCCCGTCCTGTTGTGGAAGTCAAGGCTGCCACGCCGCAACACTCCACCGTCCCACCTGAAAACAGCCAACTCCATGAACAAAACCAGCTTGTGGAAGTCAAGGCTGTCACGCCACAACACCCCCTGCGCGGACGGGTCGATCTGCTTGGGGGTGGTTCCCTCGTCACGGCCTTGCAAAATGGTGGGGCCGTGGTGGAAGCCAATCTGCTGGAGCGCCTGCATCTGCGGGTTGGCGAACATATTCGCATCGGCGATGCCCGGTTTCAAATCCGGGCCATCCTGGCGCGGGAACCGGATCGCGTCATGCGTCTTTTTTCCCTTGGTCCCAGGGTGTTCATCGACCTGGATCAGGTACCATCCACCCATCTGATCCGCCCCGGCAGCCGGGTACATCATGTCCACTCCTTGCGGCTTGCACCCGGCGAAACCGTGGCATCCGTGGCCGCCCACCTCGAAACCCTGGCCAAGCCACAAGGCATTCATGTCCTGGTGCCAGGGAAAAAACAGCCCGGAGCCACTCGTCTCCTGGGCCGTTTTGCCATCTTCATGGGGTTGGTGGCGGTGATGGCACTGCTCGTGGGTGGCCAGGCCATCGCCGGCAGTGTGGCCAACTACATGCGTGAACGGGTCAAAATGGTCGCCGTCCTGAAGGTTCTCGGGGCCGACAATGCCATGCTCGGGCAAATTTTTCTCTGGAAAGTGATCCTCCTGGCCGGTTGCGGTTCTCTGAGTGGCGTCCTGCTGGGCGTGGCGACCCCCTGGTTGTTGCTGAATCTTTCCGGCGACATGTTGACTGGCTCTGCGCCCTATCGACCTGATCCCTGGCTGCTGTCATCCGGGCTTGCCCTGGGCATTCTGGTCAGCCTGCTCTTGGCCCTGGGACCCTTGTGGGACATACGCCGCACACTGCCAGGGGCATTGTTTCGCTCCGCATCGGATTGGGGCACAGAGGCAGAGGGACGGGTTCGTTCGATCTGGCCGGTGTTTGTGGTGGGTTTGCCTTTGACGGCCACGGCGGTGCATGTTGCCGGTGAAACCAGACTGGCCCTGGGGTTTCTGGGCATGTCTCTCGTCAGCCTGGTCGGATTGCATGGATTGATCCGGGGTTGCCTGCGCCTGTTGCGTTATTGGCATCCAAGACGCCCCACCTGGAACCTGGCCGTGCGTGCCCTGCTGCGCCCGGAAAATGGTGCCTTGTCCACCACCACCGCCCTGAGTCTGGGAGTCTCCCTGGTCACCGCCATTGTGCTGCTGCAAGGCGATCTCAACCGCCAGATCCAGACCCAATTGCCCAAACGGATCCCGGCACTCTTTTTTGTCGATATCCAGACCGATCAAACGGTTGCCTTCCAACACCTGGTTCGTCGCATGGCGTCGGAACCGGATGCCTTGCGCATCACACCGGTGGTACGGGGACGCCTGATCGACCTGCGCCGCGCCAGCACCCTTGACCAGAAAGAACCAATCACACCGGCCAATGCCTGGCGCTTTGCGCGGGAATATGTACTCACCTGGTCCGCAACCCTTCCCCCCAACAACCCCCTCATTGCCGGCCAGTGGTGGACATCTCCGACAGAGAGTGGTCTCAGCGTGGAGGCCGACATGGCCCACGATCTGAACCTGCATCTGGGGGATCAGCTCGTTTTTGAAATCCAGGGGGTGACCGTGGCAGCCCCCGTTCGCAACATACGCAAGGTAACCTGGTCGGATATGGGATTGAATTTTTTTGTGATTTTCTCTCCGGCCCTGTTGCAGGACGTACCCGGAACCTGGCTTGGTTCCCTGGCCATCGAGCCGGACCGCGAGGAAGCGGTGTATCAGGCCACGGTCAACAGTTTTCCCAATGTCACCGTCATCCGAACCCGGGAAATCATGACCACCATGCGCGATATCCTGGAAAAACTGGCCCAGGCCGTGACAGCGTTGGGAGGGTTGGCCGTCGTTGCCGGTCTCATGGTACTGTGGGTGGCCATTTTTGCCACCCGCCAACGCCGGGCCAGAGAAGGGGCCGTCTGCCGCCTGCTGGGGGCCACCCGTGGGGATGTGGTCCGCATGGCTCTCCTGGAATTTTTTTTGCAGGGTGTCATGACAGCCACCTTGTCCCTCTTCGTCTCCCAGGCTCTGCGAGGGGCCGTTGCCGTGTATGGGTTCAAGGATTCGGAACCCTGGCATGTAATTGTGGGTCCTGCCCTGCTTCTGTGGGGGGCTGCCGTGGTGATGATTGTCTTGAGTGGCTGGCTTGCCTTGCGTCGAGAATTGAGCCGTCCCTTGCTGTCAAACTTGTTTCGGGTATGAAAATCGGGTTGGGTTGAGCCGTCCCTTGCTGTCAAACCTGTTTCGGGTATGAAAAACGGGTTGGGTCGGGCAGAATAATTCCGGACTTGTTTCGGGTATGAAAAACGGGTTGGGCCGGGCAGAAAAATTCCGGATGCACCTGTTTCAGGATCTGCATCTGTTGCGGGCATGAAAGAGCAGAATGGTGATTGTGGTTGATTTTTGGAATTTTTTTCAAGGGGGGCGCTGGCCATGGAGAATGATATTCAAATGTTGATCAAAATCAATCTTTTCGATGGCTTGACAGATGCAGAATTGCGGATGGTCATCGAAAGATGTGCCCGTGCGCAACGCTACTCTGCAAAGCAGGTCATTTTTCAAGAGGGGGCGTCGGGATCAGAGGTGTATTGTTTGCCCAAAGGGCAGGTGCGCGTGGAACTGGATATGGGTAACCTGGTGGCACCACGCACTCTGGCCACGGTCACCGGTCCGGATATTTTTGGTGAGGTGGCTTTTTTGGATGGCTCGGCGCGCAGTGCCACGACCATTGCCCAGGAAGAGTTGACTTTATATGTATTGGAAAAGGAAAAACTGTTGGCACTCATGAACGAAATGCCCATTCTTGGTTTTCGCATCATGGGAAATTTTTCCAGCCTGCTTGCCAAAAGAATCCGGCGCAGCAATCAGACCCTGATCAATGAAGTTCGCAAGCTGCAAAACGTCCAGGCCTCCGCCATGCCCCTGGCTGCCCGCAAATACAACGAGGTTTCACACGGATACACCACCCAGGTCTGGGTCTGATCCCGGGCGTGGCAGGGCATGGTTTTCAAGAGGTTTCCAATTGCACGGAGACGACCTGGATGGGCAGTCCCGGGCGACGCAGGGCCATGATCATTTCCGTATCTGGATCGTGGCTGCTGACCAGTTGTGACAGGGTGTGGGGTGTCACAGGATGGTTGTCCAGGGTCAACAGGAAATCACCTGCCCGAATGCCGGCCTTGTAAGCCGGACTGTTCGGCTCGACACCGACGATCAGGACGCCATCACTCCGGGGTGCCGGGTCTGCCGCCAAACCCAGCCAGGGACGGCGGCGCGACTTTTTTCCGGTTGTTTCACTCTTGACCGTTTTGAGTGCCTCGGAAAGAACGGCTGCCAACACATAGACATAGCCAACATCGCCGATTTCAACACGCAGGTTTTTGACCTGTCCATATCCGGCAAAAGTGATATTCTGTTCCCCGTGTGGCAGACGGATCGCCTCGCCCGGAGTGACGCCCATGGGTACCCCGTTCAACTGCCAGCGAATGCCGGGTGGTTGGGATGCCACTGTCAATCCTCCGCCTTCATGCAGGCTTTTATTGACCGGCAACAGGAACACGAATCCCTCGCGGGATTGGATGCGAATGGTCGGTTGATCACCCAGATTGCGCAAGGGTATCCGCAGCCGGCCCGATTCCAGATTCGCCTGCGTGGGCAACGCGGCCAGGGAGGGGGGCAGGGGGGTCTGGAGTGCCTTGACGGCAGGGTTTTCCGTGTTGCTGCCCGGGATATCGGTGGTATTGTCTCGCGATGCGGCCTGTAAGGCCTGAACGTCTGCCGACGCTCCGGCAGTTGCAGCATGAGAGATGCCGGTTGCTGTCCCGGAGCCACCACGGGCCGTGTTGATCGCCCGACTGATGGCCTCTTCGGCCAAGGTTGCCAGGGAGGGGCGCTTGCCGGAGGCTTCTTCCATTTCCCGTTTGCGGCGGGCATCACCGGCCTGTTTGGTATCCAGGGAACGGTCCTGGACAATCCCCTTGTCCATATCCTGGATACTTTTGCGGGATTCGAGCCATTTTGGGTCAAACAAGGTGAGGCCCATGATGTCCATGATTGTTCCCCCTGAATTTATAATCCGTACACCATTGATTCTGCCTTGCCATATTATTGACTAAGAGGCTGTATAATAACATGTTAATTTCAAAAAACGAATGAAAAACTGGGATGGAGGTCCAGGAGG
>JADGCO010000173.1 GCA_015228935.1 Magnetococcales bacterium
TCCAGGGGGAAGGGCTGCGCCCTTCCCCCTGGCGGGGTTTGGGGCAGCGCCCCAATAAAAACTTTTTTTCAATTTTTTCCAAATTGTCCATTTCGCAGTAGACGCGGTTTCATTCTTTTCCAGTATTCTTACCAAAACAAACCGGGCAGTACTCTTTTCAAAACAAACCGAGCGATCCACGAACGGCAGATGGATGTTGCTTTCGTCTGTCGGGTCGGAGTACCCTGAAATCGCCTTCCTTCGCGTCGGGGTCCACCCAATCCAACCTGGTTGCCAGGTGCCCATGGGCTTGTCGGAGCCATATTCAGACACGACTGTGGACTGTCATGGACCGGTGAGTCAGCCCAAGCCAGGCCAAGGGCCATTCCAATGGAACGACAAGGCGGTCGGCAGCCATACGGGTTTCCGTTGAACCAATACAAAGGTGATTGAGCCATGTGCCCAAACAGAGGTGTTCCTGGTGGAAAGACCCGGAGATTGGATCGAATCCTGGGGGTGGGGCTGTGTGTGTTCACCTGGTCGGTGGTTCTCCCTGCATATGGAGAGACACCCATTGCTGCCGGGGGCGCAGGTTCCCAGGCCACGCTCCCCGGCCAGTCAACGACCGGGGTTGCCGGACCGGATAAAGGTTCCCAGGCCACGCTCCCCGGCCAGTCAACAACCGGAGCCGCCGGACAAAACGCCGGTGCCCAAGAGGCTGAAGCGGGTCAGGCAGCCCTGGATAACGGCGATGTCGATGAGGCCCTGCGCCATTTCCTCAAGGCAGCCGCCCAATCCGATGCCAACGAAGAGATTCTCCGTACCGTGGCCCATTTAAGCCGGGAACAAGGCAATAACGGTCAGGCCATCGATTATTTCAAACGCGCCATGCAGTTGACCGTCAAGGGAAAGAGATACGACAGAATCGCTGAATACAATACGCAGATCCGTGCCTTGGCATCCACCAGGCCGGAAGCCATGGAAGCCAGTCTGGAAAAGGCCATGGCACCGCCAGCCACAGGTGCCGCCCAATATCTCCCGACCTGGTCCGCCTTGATGGAACAGGCCGCAACGGCCAGTGCCAAAGGTCAGAATGGTGAAGCCGTGCGGCTGCTGCGGGCCGCATTGAGCCTGGCCAAGGAACATTTTGGCAGTACACACTATTTTGTCCTGACCACCCAACGGGATCTGGCCATCCACCTGTACCAGACCGGCCAACGGGATCAGGCCCGGACCTTGCTGACCCAAACCATCGATGCAATCCGCAAAACCCTCGGCGAAGATCATGCAGAGACCCTGGCCATGCAATCCCGCCTGGGCAACATGCTGGAGGGGAGCATCCTCTTCATGGACGCCCTGAAGGTCTATACGGAAGTCCAACAGGGGTACAGCAAGAGTCTGGGAGCGGACCACCTGGACACCCTCAATGCCGCTCGGGCTTTGGTTAAAGTCCAACAAAATCTGGGACATTTTGATACCGGAGAAAAAATTCTCCAGGAGGTGTGTCAAAAACTGGCAGACCAGCTTGGCCCCTGGCATGAAGAACGCATCGAATGTCTGGACCAGTTGAGCTGGTTGCTGACGCAGCAGGGCCGTTATCCTGAAGCAGAAAAAAGTTATCTTCAGCTTCAGGATCTGCGCCAAGCCACCCAGCCCGCCCATGCCCTGTCGATCCGGGAGGCCCAACTGGGGTTGGCCGGCGTATACCGTTTGCAGGCACAATACGAACCGGCACTGCAAATCCTGAAACAACTCCTGGCTGAAGGAGATAACAAGGCATTGGCATTTCCCGAAGGGTTGCTGGTGCGGATCCGGGATCTGCTCGCCCAGGTCTATGAAGATCGCGGCCAGTTTGCCGAGGCAGAAACCTTGGCCCGCCAAACGGTTATCCAGAAAAAACAACTCTTTGGAGCGGATCATCCGAACACCATCGCCAGCCTGAACAGCCTGGCCGGAATCCTGAAACGCAGCGGACAATTGGATGAATCTGAAAAGATTTATCAGGATACCCTGCAACGGGCCAGAAAGGCCCTGGGTGAAAAACACCCAACCACCATCGCCATACTGAACAATCTCGGCCTGATCTTTGAGCAGCAGGGGCTGTATGATCAGGCGGAACCCATGTTCAAGGAAGCCCTCAAAGTGGGGCAGGAACTCCTCGGCGAGGAACACCCCACCACCATGACCATCATGAGCAGCCTGGCCTTGCTCTATGAAGGCCAGGGAAATTTTGACAAGGCCCGTCCGCTCTATGACAAGGCCATCGCCATCTCGACCCAACGGGTGGGACGCAACCACCCCGACACCCTGGCCCTCATCAACAATCTGGCCTACCTGGAAATGATCCGCCAGGATTACTCCAGCGCGGAAAAACAGTTCCAGGAAGTGGTCACCCAGTGGCAGGCCAGCCTGGGAGAGAAAAACCAGAAAACCTTGAAAGGCATGAACAATCTTGCAAGGACCTTGCACAAACTGCACCGTCTCGACGAGGCGGAGGGATTGTTCAAAAAAACCTTGGCCCTGCGGCAGGAGGTCCTGGGAGCCTCCCATATGGATACCCTGCGTTCCATGCAGGATCTGGCGGCCCTGTATCGGGATCAGGGGCGCTCTCAGGAAGCCGACACACTGTTCCAGGAAACCGCGCAACTGGAAGAAAAAATCCTCGGCCCCCAACATCCCTACACCTTTGAGACCCTCAACGGCTGGGCCATGGTCAAGGATGCCTTGCACGACAGCGAAGCTGCCCTGCGTCTGCGGCATACGGTCTTTTTGCGCCGCACGGAGTTTCTCAATCGGATGATGTGGGTGGTGGGAGACAATGCCCGCGCCGGATATGTCACGCTGCATCTGCCGGAATACAGTGATTATCTGACCCTGCTCAGCCGCCTGGAACCGGCACGCGGGGGCGAGGAACTCCTGGAAGCGGGTCTGGCACGCAAGGGGCTGCTGCTGAAGGTCAGCTCCGAAATTCAGCAGATTGCGCGGCTGACCGCCGATCCCCTCCTGAAAAAACTGATTCAGGAATTGACCGCAACCCGCAAGGAACTGGCCACCATGACCCTGTCCGGTCCCAAGGAGGGCGTCAGTGGTGAGGCGCATGTGAAACAACTCCGTGCCATGGAGGATCGTATCAACACGTTGGAAGCGGACCTTGGACGTGCCAGCCTTCGTTTCCGGCAAAACGTGGCCGCGATCACCGTCAAAGATCTGGTTGAAAAACTTCCAGAGTCGTCACTCCTGGTGGATTTTTTAATCTATCGGGAGGGAAGCAGTGAAAAAATGGTGGCGGGTCTCCTGCGCAAGGAAAATGGCCAGCCAAAATTTGGCATGGTCGGCTACAAGGATATGGAAGCCATCCAAAAACAGGTGATCAAATACCGCACCATTCTTCAGGATGAAAATGCCGCAGAAGAGGATTTCAAGGAAGTCGGCAATCAATTGTACAACATGATATGGAAGCCATTGGAAGAGTTTATCGGCAAACAGGCCAATGTATATGTCATCCCGGATGGCATCCTGAACATCATGCCCTTCAATGCCTTGGTCAACGACCGCAAGGAATATCTGCTCCAGAACGTCGATTTGCATATCCTCAATTCCAGCCGTGATCTGGTCACGCCGGAATTGCCCGTGGTCAAAAACGGCAAGATGGTCATCCTGGCCGGTCCAGACTACAGCTCGGAAAATGTGTCGGGCAGAAAAGCCCTGGTTGATGCGCGCAAGGCAGCCGGTATAAAAACCCAGGCTGGAAAACTGGCGAATGAAAAAGCCCAGATCGAAGCCCGCAAGGCAGCCGGTAAGAGAGCCTTGGCCGATGCTCAAAATAAGCGTTCGACGCTGAAAGATACGGAAAAAGAAGCTGAAACAGAGATGGAACTGGCCGCTGTCGAAGGGGAAACAGCAACAGAGGGGGGAAGTGGACGCCGCTCCGCCGCCACGAGTCAATTGCGGGCAGGTCTGCGGGCATTTTCGGTGGGCATGCGGGGTTTGCGTTTCGATCTGCTGCCTGGGGCGTTGCAAGAGGGAGAATTGATCAGCCAGAACGTCTCCAAGTCGCATAAGGAGAATCGACTGTTTGTGAATCATGATGCCCAGGAAGAGACGCTCAAGACCCTCGGCGAAGTCCCGGACATGTTGCACATCGCCACCCACGGATTTTTCCTCAAGGCCGACGAAAATCTCAAAAAACGTTTGCTGAAATTACAACGTGGTGCCGATATACACATGCCGCCGCCTGGCGACAATCCCCTGCTGCGGGCCGGATTGGCCTTCTCGGGCATCAATGTCAACGCCTCTTTTCTGGGTGACATCGATACCGGCAATGACGGGGTGTTGACCGCCCTGGAGGCGATGAATCTCAATCTGACCGGAACCCGGTTGGTGGTATTGTCGGCCTGTGAAACCGGATTGGGCGAGATCCATGAAGGAGAGGGAGTCTACGGTCTGCGGCGTGCTTTTCAGGAGGCGGGTGCCGCCAATGTGATGTCTTCCCTTTGGGAAGTGAGCGATGCGGGCACCCAGGCCTTGATGACCGGGTTCTACAAGCGAATATTGGCCGGCACGGACCCCCGCAAGGCGTTACGGGAATCCCAGTTGGCGTTGTTGAACTCATCGGAGTGGAATTACCCGTACATCTGGTCGGCCTTCATGATGGTTGGTAAATGATACCAGGTTGCAACCAAAGAGATTCAAAATAGTTGGGAAGAAAGATTTTATTGGGTGGCTCTCGCCCCAAACCCCGCCAGGAGGAAGGGCAGAGCCGCTTCCTCCTGGACCTCCATC
>JADGCO010000174.1 GCA_015228935.1 Magnetococcales bacterium
TTTCTCAAGATATTCTCCAAATTGCTACCGATCCAATTGCCGGATTTAGGGTTATGGATGGTCATCAATTGCTCGTTGCCAGAGGAGGCACGCATCTCCTCCAGGGATGCCATGTCGGGAAGAACCGGTTTGGGAGGATCCCCCCCGGCACGCCCGGCCAACTCCTTGAGACGCAGCAAGAACTCGGGAACCATGGCCGACTCTTCGTTCTGTCTGGCCTGGCATCCGGCTTTCAGCATCAACCGGCGAATCTGGATGCGCTGCGGCGTCGTGATGGTCACCGCCTCGACGCGAAACAGGCATTTTCCCAAAACCCGGCGTTCCAGTTTGTCGGCAGTAATGGGTTGACCACGCTCGTCGGTGACCCGCACCAATCCAGCCGTCAACAATACCTGCAACCCGCCATCCACGGCATCACCGGGCCAACCATAAGGGGCACCTTCGAAGTGTACCCGGATATCCTTGCCAGACTTGCCGCCCCCGATGAACCCCAGAATGGCTTTGCAAACGGCCTGGTTTGCCGGTTCTCCAGCATGCCCGACCTGTTTCAGGGCATCCGGCCCCCCCTTGCGCGCTTCGTCATAAACCTTGGCCCATCCGGGATGATCGCCGGCCTGAAACTGCGGATAGAGACGACAGACGCTGTCTTTCGCCGCCTCCAGGACCATTTCCTGAAGATTCCCACCCGTCACTTCGTTGCCACCACCCTGAAAAACACGTACCCCGGACAGGGAGTCATCCAGCAAGGCATGAATGCGCATGTCGGCATGATGGCGGGTGGTCTCCATGACGGCACGCGCCTCACGCCCCTCGGACGTGCCAGGCTCGACACGCTGTTCCAGGGTGATCTCGGCAGCCTTGTAATCAATGATACAACGGCGCAAATCATCGGGAGATCGCTTGGGAATGGAGGCAAAGATCACGGGCGACGTATTCCCCGCCGCCCGGGCATCGGCTTGCAGTGACGCAACATCCAGGGTCCATTCGTCCAGAATCCATAGATACAAACCCTGCTTCGTTGGCGGACGGGTGTTGAAAAGCAATTCAATCTTCCGTTCGATTCTGGTGTCACCCTGGGTCAGGGTCAATTTTTTGAGCCGCTCTTCCATGCGGTGACGCAGGCGAATCATTCGTTCGTTCTCGATCTTGTAGGCTGTCTCGGCAATTTCTGCCTGATGGCTCAGAAATTCGTCGTTCCAGGCCGTACTCTCCTCGGTGCGCATACGATATTCGTCGTTGACTTGCATGATCAGATCACAACGACCGAGCAGTCTGGGCAGCTCTGCCCGCAAGGATCCACTGCCTCCTGCCAGGTTCTCCAACAACAAATCGGCCAGGGTGTCCACAGTGGCACGAACACCTGCCTCTTCGTGGCCTCCAAGCAATTTATTGACCAGGAAAACCAACCCACAGGCTCGGGCGGTCAACCGCTCTTCCCGACTTCCCTGTATCCAGGTCATGGTCTTTTCATGCACCTTGCGCGGCAGGATGCGATGTTGCAGCAGGGTATCGGCAAGATCGAAATAAAGGGCATCACCAGGAATGACATGGCCAAGAGTCTCTTCCAGGTTGGTCTGAATCACCTTGTGAATCATGCTCAATTGATTGCGCAACTGGCTTCTGGTGCCTGTGCTGTCCAATACCCGCATGGTGCGTTCCCAGAAACGCCGCCGTACCGGCAGGATGGGGTAATCCTGCATCAGCACATTCTCATCCTCCTGACGATGCGCAATCCCGGAGCCAGACAGATGCCGGGAAATCTCCCCCTTGTTTTTTCGCAACATGGCATCAAGGAAAACATGACTCTCCGGCTTTTTGGCCAGGATGACCTTGCGCACCACGGAGTTGACATCAGCATCCGACAGTTCCACCCGGATCGGAAAACGCCCCTCCAGCTTTTTGAGATTGGAAGTGCCGGTCACGGCGGTCTGTCCGGTGGCAATAAACAGCAGGGAGCTGCCCATGCCCTTGCAACAGGCCTCCACGACCTCCTGTACCTCCAGGGAACGACGGCTGTCATCGCCAATAAATTGTTGCACTTCATCCAGGACGATCAATGTCAAGGGAAAACGCTTCTCCCGGGTCAAGGTTTGCCGAATGGTCTTGAGCATGTCGTCACTGCTGACATCCTGGACGCTGGGGAAAAGATTGTTGATGCTCTCCGCGCAGGCAGCCTGGGAGACAAAGAGGTTGGGCCTGACTCGCATCAATGCGGCAGACAACAGATCGGAAACATAGAGGTTGTCCAACTCTTCAGACCAGTTGCCCCCCTGTTCTTCCACCCAGGAACGCACCGGATCAAGAATCCCTTCCTTGCGCAACCACAGGACAAAACACGCGATGGGATAGCGTTCCGGCAATCCAGCCGACTTGAAGAGAATACTCAGCAGGGCAAGACGGACACTTCCCTCCGCCCAGGATCCCGGGGTTCCGGAAGCGGCATGTACACCCCCATGTCGTTTCGCCTGGATATCAAGCTCCTTCAGGCGATCCGTGATGCCGTTCGACAGGCTGGCAATCCCGCGTGCCCTGGCACCATCCTTGAAGGAGGTATCGACCCACAAGGCCCGCAGCATTTTGACAAGATGGGATTTGCCCGATCCATAAAAACCGCTGACCCACACACCGGGTTGCTGCGCCTGGCCCATATTGCGCAAAAAAGTGTCGAGGATGTGTTCCAGGCCTTTTTCGTACTGGCCATCGCAGACAAAGGTTTCCAACTCGTAGCGCAACACGGCCAAGGCCTGGTCGCTCCGGTCATCATTGACGGTAGCCACTCCTTCGTTGACCAGTTTTCTTTGGGAGGGATCCTGCACATAGATGTCGCGATTTTTCATGGTGTATCCTGTTTATCCGTCCTTGTCGGCGGTGATGCACATGGCCAGGTAATTCCAGCCATCATAGCCATCCAGCAGGCGGTAATTGTCATGCTCGCAACTTCCGGGGAAAAACAGTACCAGACGTCCTGGCACGAGCGGGGCCAACTGATCCACCAGGGGTTTGACCCTCAGCAGACCAAACAACGATCCGACCCCCTGGAAAGCCACAACATCGGTTGCACCAGCCTGGCAGTCCGCCAGAAATGCCTTGCAACGCGCCACGATAAACTCCTGGTACCTGGGAAGCAGACTGGACAGCAACCTTGGTTGTTGAAAATATTTGACCGCATACCTCTGTCCCGCAAGCCACTCCGCAAAGGTGTCGGTCAGGTCGAAGAGTATCCATCCATGACCCGCACGGCGGGTGACGATGTCAAACTCACCGATCCCGGCACGCAAGGCACGTTCGTCGGTTTGGTGATAGACACAAAAAATGACCCGCTGGGCAGCAGCGGCATCTTCCCGCCACGGCACGGCAATATGTCTGCCGTAGGAGTCGGCCAACCGCTTGATGCGACTCATGCCAGCCACTCCTGTTCCTGCGCATGCAACAGGCCGGGAAAGGCGACCTCCACAACATGCCCGATGTGATTCAGGACCATCCACCCCAGGCGGGATGCATCCTCAGCCAACTCAATGGCCCGGTCCGGAGAACACTCCAAAAGCCTGATGAAATCGGTTGTAAAAAGGCCGATGCCCCTTTCACCCCGCACATGTCCCAGAAACAACGCATAAGCCACAGACCCTGTCGTTGCCTGGGCATGGGTACGGTATTTTTTTTTGACGCCGCTCAAAAGACCCATCCTGGTCCAACTGGCGGCAAGATTACCCGCCACGGAAGCCAGGGTGGCCATGCTGAAACGGTCCGGATTTTTCTCGGTCAAAAATGCCTCCAAATCCTGACGACTGAAAAGCTGACCTGACTGCATGGCCAGAATAAACGGCGCACTTTGTCGCAGAAGGGCATCACGGACAAAGGCACAAAGTCCAGCCAACAAAGGCCTGCCCGCCGCATCGCGATGCCAAAAATGACGCAACACCCGGAAGAGTGCCACGTTGGGATCCAGGCCGTACAGGGTAATCAGGTACTCCCGGGTCAGTTTTCTGCTGCGAACCGACCGCTTGCCCAGGCAATTTTCCTCCTCGATGGCATGAACATAGCTGGCACGGTCGGCATGAGGATCAGGAATATAATCCATGAGTCGTCGCAAATCATCCAGCATGAGGCTGCGCGACGTATGGACGCCGCATCGCCAGGATGACCGATAACCAAGGCGCACCAACGAATCATGCCCAATTTCCTGCAAGTCGTGTCTTTGGATATATTTCATGGTCCGTGCCTGTTTCCATCAATGTCATCGTCACTGTTTTTCATGTTTTTTTTTCACCATCCGTTTCACAAGATCGGCAGGCCTTGCATGACACCTCATGCCCATACAAATTTCAAGTCGAATTCCTGACAACAGCCCGGGCATGCCCATACAAATTTCAAGTCGAATTTCTGACAACAGCCTGGAAGAGTGGGAAGACGTGGAAAAAATCCGTGTCACTTCCTGCTGAAACTCCTGGTTCGGCAAGATTCCGAAATCCATATGCAACCGGATTTGATTCACGGGTTACCAGGCCAGGACAATAAAACCCTTGACGTGCATGACATGTTCAAACAGAATCGAGGCAATTGAAATCTCACGCAAGATTTGTTCTTGATGAGGCACATGAAATCTCATGCAAGATTTGTTCTTGATATTGAATCAGCTTCTTGCGCCAGGATATGAAAACAACCAGTTCCGAAATCCGGTAGCAAACCCATGACCATGCCTACTTCCCCGACCACACCATCACCA
>JADGCO010000175.1 GCA_015228935.1 Magnetococcales bacterium
GAAAACCTGCAATACGTCCGACTCTTGGCGCTGAACAACGCGCCAAGAGTCGGACAATGGCCCACCCCCTGGATCCCGTTACAGAATAGCCGAAACGATGATCAAGGCCGCGCCGTCTTTTCTTGTATGAAAGTCATATTGTCACATCATGATTGAAAGGTTGGTGTTGAATGACCATGTCTGGATATATCAGAATCGTCACCGTGTTCCTGGTCATCATGTGCAGTGCCCATGACAGCATGGCTGGCCCGGTGGACAGTGGTGTCCAACGCCTGGTTTCCGACAGCATCTCGCGGGCCGTGAATCGTGCCATCGTCAACAACATCAACTTCATGCTCCGGCACGCTGAACTCAAAATAGACGATGAGCTGCACAATCTTTCTTCTGTATATATCCATGCCGACAAAACAAAGATTGGATTGGTCTTCGGAGATGACGCAAGAGTCTGGGATTTTGCGACGGGTCAGCACAAACCCGTCTCCCTGTCGGAACTCTCAGGATGGGACAAGATCACACCCGATGCACAGGGCACATACACGATACCGTTGAACGACACACTCACCGCCCATGTCAATGCCGCAGGCACTCTGACACTGACGGGTCACCAGTCCAAAGATGAACTCGTCAAGGCCGTGACCCTGAAGCAAAGGGGATGGGCCACACTCGATAAGACAGGGCGTTTCGATGCTCCGTACAGTCACATGGAGAAGGTTTCCTGGATGATTGAAAACGATAAATTTAATATTAAAAAGTTCGCAAGCTCATATTATGAACCAGGTCTTCTGGTAAAATATTATAAAAATAGCCAAAAATTCTTGTCGAATGGTCAATTTTCATTCGCCACGGGCGTGCCCATGCCACCCAGCATCGATGATCTTGCCTTCATCAGTGAACCGGAAACTGCGGATACCCCTGCACAGATCCTTGTTTCCTCACAGGCAATTGGCAATACCATAGAAGATATCGTTCTCTACCACAACGGCAAAAAAGTGCCAGCGCACCATCGATTCATCGACAAGACGGATGCGAAAGAAGACAACAACGTCAGGGCCGTCGCTTTCAACGTTCTGCCCCAGGCCGGCAACAACGAATTCAAGGCCATCGCGGTCGGCTACGACCACATGGAAGGCAATAGCAAGGTCATCACGAAAGAGTTGCCCGGCACCACAACCGGCAACCTGTACGCCCTCGTTGTTGGCGTCAATGAATACAAGGGGAAAGCATTCAATCTCGATTACGCCGTCAATGACGCTGAAGCAATCAAGAAATTTTTTTCAAGTGCGCAGATTAAGTTTAAGAATATCTACACGCATCACATTTATGACCATGACGCCACAAAAAGCAACATCATTCAGCTTATGAAAGATATCGGCAAGAAGACGACACAGAGCGATGTTGTCGTCATCTATTTTGCGGGACACGGTGTTGTGAGTCATGAAAAGTGGTACTTTTTATCGCATGATTTCAATGAGGCATCGGACAAGGCTGTCCAGAATGCGGGTATCAGCGCATCAAGCTTGCAGGAAATTCTTCTGAACGAGTTCCGCTCGAATAGAATGTTCATCATGTTTGATGCATGCCATTCTGAAGAAGCCATCCATGGCATTGAAAAATTTGCTCAAATGAAGGAGCAATATTTATTGAGTCAAAATATCGGTATCGGCTTGCTGTCCGGATCCCGTTCCAACCAGAAAACAGCAGAGTTGCCGGACCTTGGGCATGGTCTGTTCACATTCGCCGTGTTGGAAGCGTTGAACGGAAAGGCGTTTTCATATAAAGAGAAGAACAAGGTGTTCGTCTCGGATGTGATTGCGTTTGCAGAAAAGAAAGTCGATGAGTACTCTGAAAAAGTGCTTGGAATGTCACAAAAACCATTCGGTATGCTGAGCGGATTCGATGTTTTTCTGGCTGGTTATTGATCCGACAGCCAACGTAGCGTACCCATCCGGTCATCCCCTGAACAAACTTCTGAATCGGTGACTGTTCATCACCCGGCAACGAATCGGGATCCAGGGAGCTGGCTCCCTGGCAGGTCCACAGGACGGAATCCTGGTGGCGGAGCAAACCATGAATCGGTCTTGTGTGTGCCCCTGGTCCAATCCAACCAGGTGATCGGGGCCATTTATCTGGAAAACAATCTGCTGAAGGGGGAATTTTCGCCCCGGCGCGTGGAGATGCTGCGCCTGATGGGCACCCAGGCCGCCATGGCCATTGCCACGGCACGGTATACGACCAGATTGCTGGAATCCCAGGCCGCTTTGACCCATTCCCGGGAAAAAATCCGGGCATTGGCCACCATCCGCCATATTTCCCACTCGTTGCGACCGCGTGTTCTCGATCAGTTCGGCTTGCTGGCCGCGCTGGAATGGCTGACGATGGAGACTGTGCGCCATACCGGTTTGTCGTGCCGGGTCTCCCGGGATTCCCAGGAAGTGGTGTTGGATGAGCAGCGCAAGACCACGTTGTTTCGCATTGCCCAGGAGGCACTGACCAATGCCGTGCGTCACGCCCGGGCACGGCACGTCGTCCTGGCCTTGTATCTGGAGCCTGAAAATGTCAAATTGCAGATCATTGATGACGGTTGCGGCATTGACCCACACATACTGCAAGAAAACAAGGGGTTTGGCATCAACGGCATGCGGGAACGTGCCGCGCATCGGCATGGCCGTCTCGATGTGGAACAGATCCTGGCAGGGGGAACCCGGGTGACCGTCCTGTTGCCACGTCTGCCTGAAGATCGATTGGAGGAAAGTGGTGTCAATGAAACCGGACGCATGCCGGGAAATTCGGTGGTGCCCGACATTGACCTATAGCCTTTCTCGGAAATCCTGATGCCAGGAAAAATCCTCCTGAGCATCTTCAATCCTCAAGGGGTTTGTCAAAAATGGCATCAGGATTTCCGATACAAGCTATAATTGCCTGATGTAGCGTAAATTTTCTCTGACACGGTGACTTTGCCATGGAAGGAGAAAAATATGCTGCCCTTGGAGGCTTTTTGTTGCCAGAACCCGAATTGTCCTGATACAGGGATCCGAAGAAAGGGAAACCTCAAGTGGCATGGCTATCATGCAATCATGGACCGAGGGGTTGTAACTTTGTCGGTACGATCATGATATTGTCGTAATATTTCTACAAAATTATAGTGTTTTTTCGACAAAAATATTTATTATTTTTCATGGAATCCATTCCGGGATCCGGTGTATGATCGCCGCTTATGTGATCGCCGTGAGGCTTGAACGGCTCGCGCAGGGTTGTCACATGTGGAGACAAGTTATTGCTTCTGTGTTGGATTCTCACAACGGCCATAGGGGAAACAAGAATGAACAGGAATATATCATGGGCACTTGTGTCGGCAACGTGTTTGTTGTGTTCACAGAATCTGTTTGCAGCGGATGCTGAGGAAGAAGCCAAAAAAGCGGCGGAACGCGCTGTCAACAAGGCCGTCGCATCGCTCTTGGCAAAGAGTGTCGAACAAAGCATCAGCGATACGAAAAAGAGCGATCAGGCCAAGAGCAGCTCTGGTAATTCGGTCTATTTGCAACCATCTTATGGATGGATGCCGAAGTTCAATGTGGCAGGAACCGAGATCGATTCCAACATGACTTCTGTACTGACAGGCGGTGTTTTCAGCGCAGGATCAAGGGCCATGTTTGGTATCGCTGCCAACTATGCATCGTTGAAAACGACCGTGAAAACTCCAGCAATGAACGTACTTGGCTTCGTCACCCCTGCATCGACCGTCAAAAGTTCAACCAATATGTCCTTGGTGAAGGGGACAGGCACGGCTATCTTCTCGCGTTCTTCCGACAGTAATAGTGCTTCTGCTTTCTGGGCCACAGTAGGAGGACAAGCCGGATGGTCTTCCTCGACGGCGGATTCGTCTTCCTACGGAGTCGATATCAATTTGACCGGAAGTTACACGGACAAAAAGAGCAATTTTCAAATTCTCGGCAGCTATGGTCTTGCAAATACAACCAGTAAAGTCGATGTCAACGTTGGTGGACAGACCAGTACCACGACTTCCAATTCGAGCGCATACAATTTTGGTCTGCAAGGAAAATATCTTGGCAATCCCGTAGAATTGAGCCTCGCTCTCGATTATGGTGGTGTTTTTGCCGAAGATGGGGCTTCGCTGACAGTTACACCATCCCTGGATTACAATATCAACAGCTCATCGCAGATCGGCATCGGCTACTCGAACAGCAGAACCGTCAACAACCCGGACAATACACCGTCTATAATTTTTCACTCCATCTTTGCCAACTACAAACTCTCGTTTTAACTGAAGCACGTTTCCGGGCTATGCGCCACAATGTGTTGGCAGGCCAGGATCATTCTTTCGGCCAGGATGATTGCTTTTTTCGGAAAACCTGCAATACGTCCGACTCTTGGCGCTGAACAACGCGCCAAG
>JADGCO010000176.1 GCA_015228935.1 Magnetococcales bacterium
TTCCGAAAAAAAGCACGCATCGTGGCCGAATGGATGATCATGGCCTGAAAAAGCACGCATCATGGCCGAATGGATGATCATGGTCTCAAGTGCAACCGGTAACAGTTCAGTGCTTCCTGGAAAATGTCCGCATGGCCAGGATGAATAAGCCCGGGAGGAAGGATCTTGTCCTTTCTCCCGGTAAAAATAAACACGACTTTACATCATGAACTGTGTCAGGATGAAAACGCATTGTGTTCAGGACAGCAAATAAAAACGATGGAGTACGACCTGTGAAAATGAAATTGGCGCTGGCGGTGCTTGTTGGTTTCATGTGGGTGAGCAGTGTGTCGCATGCCGAGGTTGATCATGCGAAAAGAATCAAGAAGTGTATAGAAGACAATCAAGAAGAGGATGCATCTGCTGAAGTCATCAAAAGATACTGCATTTGCATGAGTGGAAAAATGTCAGATAATGAAAAAAAATCTATTTCCAAATGGGAGAAGTCGCATTCTGCGGAAGTTAAAATGTGTGATAAAGAATCCGGTTGGAAATAATTCTGCTTGAAACGTGGGTATTCTTGCCCTGGAAAAAAAAGACCGTTGCGAGTGTACAAACTGGAACTTGACAATATCGGACAGTCCAAGATATCTTGCAGCGGGGGAGTGGACTTGATTCCCTGGTCCGCAGACTTCCCCATGATCCGCCAGCTATTTCCCCCCCCCACGGTCCGCAAGTTTACAATTCCTGGAGATTGACCATGAAAATCAAAAGTTCCATCGTCCTTGTCGCAGGTATTCTGATGAGCAGCAGCCTGGCTTTTGCCGGTTCGGACGATGCTGCCTGGATTGCCAAGTGCGTGATGGACAATGCCAAAGAAAATGTCTCCCCAGAGGTCATGACCAAGTATTGCACCTGCATGAATTCCAAAATGAGTGACAATGAGACCTTGTCCATCACCGCCTGGGAACAGAAAAATCCCTCCGTCATGGCTGCTTGTGAAAAAGAGTCGGGCTGGAAATAAGCCGGCACTACCGGCAAGTGTTTGAACCGGGTCGGTTGTGAAGTTGACGGGTCATGCCATGCAAGTGGCATGGCCCGTTTGTGTTTCGGAAAAATAATAATGATCAATTTTTCAGTATGGATATGGCACGCGCCATGTGTGCGGCCTATGGACAACAAGAGGATGGAAGCAGGGACTTCAGGGCTTGGGAAACAAGGGTTCCCGGTGGCGCAGGCTTGCCATATTGCGACTTGAGCGGACGGAAAAGACCATGAAGACCAGAACGGTGACGTGGATGTTGGTATTGTTGGTGATGCCATGGTTGGTGGCCATGGCAGCGGCGGAACAGGTGGTGAAAGAGGACGCTGAACCTCAGCCAGATGAAAAGACCGAAGTCAGGATGGAAGCCATGAACCGGGAAATGGTGACCAGAAGGATCGCGAAATTGCGGACGGAACCATCGGAAAATGGCAAAATTCTGGTGAGGTTGCGGGAAGGAGCCAAAGTGCATGTTCTGGGCCTGACGGAAGATCGTCGGTGGTATCTGGTCGAGGCGACCATGAGCAAGGGAATCAAAAAAGGGTATGTTTTCATGGATTCCCTGGTGGAGGAAAAGCAACAGGAAGATGTGAAAATAAATGGTGACGCGGCGCAGCAGCCCGGGTTGGAAACAGAGCGCAAGGCACAGGAGAAGAAACAAGTCCACCTGGAAACTGAACGCAAGGTCCAGGAAGAGCAACAGGCCCGTATGGAATCCGAACACAAGGTCCGGGAAGAGGAACAGGCTCGTATGGAATCCGAACGCAAGGCCAGGGAAGAGCAACAGGCCCGTATGGAGTCCGAACGCAAGGCCAGGGAAGAGCAACAGGCCCGTATGGAGTCCGAACGCAAGGCCAGGGAAGAGCAACAGGCCCGTATGGAGTCCGAACGCAAGGCCAAAGAAGAGCAACAGGTTCGTTTGGAGTCCGAACGCAAGGCCAAGGAAGAGCAACAGGACCGTATGGAATCCGAGCGCAAGGCCAAAGAAGCGTTGCAAAGCCGCCTCGAAGCAGAACGCATGGCACAAAAAAAGGAACAGACCCTGGCGGAAATGGAACACAAGGCGTGGGAGAGCGTAACAGAGAAGGGGACTGCTGAATTATTGGCAGGCATGGAGTTTGTGCGCGTGCCTGGCGGCGAGTTTGAAATGGGCTGCGGTGCGTGGCAGTCGGAATGTGAAGCGGATGAAAAACCTGCACAGCGCGTGAATGTGGGAGATTTCGAGATTGGAAAATATGAGGTGACCCAGGGGCAATGGAAAACGGTGATGGGGTCGAATCCGTCCCATTTTGATTATTGTGGGGATGATTGTCCCGTGGAAAACATTTCCTGGGATGATGCACGAGGTTTCATCAATCAATTGAACGCGCAAAACGGAAATTGCCGGTACCGGCTGCCAACGGAAAGTGAGTGGGAGTATGCCTGCCGGTCGGGAGGCAAGGAAGAAAAATATTGCGGTGGCGGCCTGGTTGACCTTGTGGCATGGTACAAAAACAACTCGGGAGAGAGGCCCCGTCGGGTCGGAAAAAAATCCCCGAACAAGCTCGGTATCCACGACATGAGTGGCAATGTCTGGGAAATGACCTGTTCAGACAGGGGACTTTACAACGAGCCGGAAAAAAGCCACACCCGGTGCAGTCATGGGGGATCTTTCCGGGTCAATCGAGGCGGAAGCTGGATCAATGGTGCGGCCCAGGTCCGCTTTGCGGATCGCAACTATACCGCCCCGGGTGACCGGTACCACATTCTGGGCTTGAGACTGGTCCGTATCTGCCAATGAAAAACAGGCCATGATCATCCTTTCGGCCGCGATGCGTGCTTTTTTTCAGAAAACCTGCAATACGTCTGACTCTTGGCGCTGAACAACGCGCCAAGAGTCAGACCATCGTGGGTTACCACCCAAAATAGAACAGATTAAAAAGGGGTTGGGATTTCGGGTTGCAGGGGAGACAAGCAAGTGGGACAAGGATTGCATCTTCCAGACTCCGTATTGGCCGAATTTTGCCAACGGCATCACATCCAGCGACTTTCCCTGTTTGGTTCCGTTCTTCGTGGAACAGATGGACCGGACAGCGATATGGATTTATTGGTGGAATTCGAGACAGATCACACACCTGGTTTTTTAAAACTGGCCGAGATGGAAGCGGAATTATCCGATTTGCTGCCTGGTCGCAAGGTGGATCTGCGCACCCCTCGCGACCTGAGCCGCTACTTTCGCGAAAACGTGTTGGCATCGGCACAGGTACAATATGCAAGATGACGATCAAATTCGTTTACATCACATGCTGGATGCTGCCCTTGATGCTTGTCAATTCATAAAAGGGCGATCTTTGCTGGATTTGGAAGATGACCGTATGTTGCTGTATGCAGTGATTCGCTGCATTGAGGTGATTGGCGAAGCTGCCGGAGAAGTTTCTCACGAATTGCGTACACATTCTTCGCACATTCCCTGGGGAGGTATCGTTTCTATGCGTAACAGATTGATTCATGGTTATTTTGATGTGGACACAAAGATTGTTTGGCAAACAGTCACAGAGGAATTGCCTGTTTTGATTATCCAGATTCGTTCATTGTTGGGGTGTTGATTTGAGATGATGTCATGATCCGCAAGAAGCATCCTGTCCTACTGGTTGCCCTGTTGTCGTGGGCTGTGGCCATGTATGGCCTGGCCTGGGGTTGGCACGGACGGCCAACGCTTTTGACAACCGGACGGCAAAAAGTACGACGGTTGCCAGGCTGGCGCGGCATGACCAACCAAACAGATGCACTACCCATGAGATCATCATGGTACCGTGTACCAGTATTTTATCTGGGTGGTTGTGTCCCTGAAACCTGGGGGGGCGGGGTTTGTGGCGGGACCGGGAGTGGCAGACGCATTTCCTGGTTGGCGTGAGGCGCAGGATTGGTGACTGGCTGTGGATTTGGCTGACTCATCTTCGTCATGGCAAACATGGCACCTATGATCAGCGCAGTCTGGGCTGCAAACATGCCTGCTGTCCATTTGATCGTGTCAACCTTGGCGGCTTCAACGTCACGTTTCAGTTCCAGGACGTGAGCATCCACCTTGGCCACATCCGCTTTGGTGGAAAGCTGTCCTTCCATTTCTTTCAAATCCCGTTTGGTTGCCAATTTCTCTGGTTGGGCAGCCTGAGAGGCTGTTCATCAATCCTCGGATAAAAAAAATTGGAAAGAAAGATATTATTGGGGCTCCGCCCCAAACCCCGCCAGGAGGAAGGGCACAGCCCTTCCTCCT
>JADGCO010000177.1 GCA_015228935.1 Magnetococcales bacterium
GAAATCATCTCAAAAGCAGCTCGAAAAATGGGAAAAGCTGCGAAGATGGGATAAGGGTCACTCCCTGACCCCTGATTGCAGCCTGACGCAACACTTCGCCATTGTTGGAACTCAGCCGACCGGCCACCTTGACCCGATACTCCTCTCCTGCCTGATCCGTGAAACGCCAGACGCCGATACTTTCCGAAGACGACAGCGTATAGACCAGACAGGCGTGTCGGGATAACTCTTCAGGATGTTTTGGTTCGCCATGGTGTGCCAGATAGGATGGGGCTGCCATGGCCAGGAGCTGGTAGGATCCCAACCGTCGTGACCGCAGCGATGAATCCATCAGGTTGCCAATACGAATGGCCAGATCAAACCCCTCTGCCACCAGGTTCACATAGGGATCACTCAATTCCAGATTGACTTCGATGCCTGGATATTGGGCCATGAAATCAAGCAAAACCGGACTGACATGGCGGTGTCCAAACAGCACTGGCGCTGAAATACGCAGGCGTCCGGTCACTTCACGACCTTTGCGCACGGACCGGTCCGCATCTTTGACTTCTGCCAGAATTTGCCGACAGTGGGCAAGATAGCGTTCTCCTTCCCAGGTCAGGTGCAACTGGCGGGTGGTGCGTTGGATCAGGGAAACCCCCAGGTGATTTTCCAAGGCCGTCAATCCCTTGCTTATTCTGCCGACACTGCTGCCCAGGACCCGCGCCGCTGCCGAAAATCCCCCATGGTCGATAACCGCCACAAAAATCTGCATGCCCAACAAATGATTCATGATGATTCACTCTTCCCGTTTCCGATTCATGGTGTGGCTCATAAAGTGAGATAATCGGTCCAATACCAGATATCTGGTCGGGTCATCCCGGCTGATTTTGATGGACGGAATGAACAAAATCCTGGACAATTGTCCCGACACCGTGTTGCATCGCAACAGATATCAGGTTGCCATGCAGATATCTTCCAGGTTTATTCCCTTGAACGAGACCGGATAGACGAGTCACTACCCATGCAAAGAAGGTTATTCCGGGAGACCGATAAAGTGACCAAAACCGACGCCGAATGGCAACAAATCCTGACCCCGGAGCAATATCAGATTCTCCGCCGCGCCGGAACGGAACCTCCATTCAACAGTCCCTTGAATGCCGAACATCGTCCAGGAACTTTTGTCTGTGCCGGTTGCCAGGCACCATTGTTTACTTCCGAAAGCAAATTTGACAGCGGTACCGGCTGGCCCAGTTTTTTTATTGCCATCCCGGAACGAATTGAAACTAAAATTGATTTTCATTTGATCTATCCGCGCACCGAATACCACTGCGCCCGCTGCGGCGGCCATCAGGGACACGTTTTCAATGACGGCCCGCAACCCACCGGGAAACGCTACTGTAACAATGGGTTGGCGCTGAATTTCATCCCCCTGGAAACGGAACGGAGCCCGTCTGTGCCAAATGGATAATAAGTTGGCTCTGTTACTGTTGATTTGTTTTCTGATGCCAGGCGCACTCTGGGCGGACGAGAAGGTGCTGAATGCCGATTTGCGCCATCGTCCCCCCGAAATGATTGTGGACGGGCAGTATCTGGGTGGCCCGCTCAAGGAAATTCTGGAAGAGGCCGCAGCCAAAATAAACTATCGGATACAATGGCGGGCGGCTCCTTTCCCCGAAAGTCTGGAAGGATTGAAAAAGGGCACGGTGGACCTGGTTCCTCGCGCCATACATACACCGGAACGTGAGGCGTTTATTCATTTTCTCGGCCCGATTGGTTCGCAACGCAAGGATATTTTGTTCCTGGTGCGCAAGGGGCGGGAGGAGTCTCTCAACGCCTATGAGGATTTGCACGGCCTGAAAGTGGGCATCAAGAAGGATACGGCCTACTTTGCCCGGTTCGATGCCGATAAAACCCTCCACAAGGTTCCTTCGGATGGCAGTGACTATGCCCTGGCACGGGCCATCATCGAGGGATCGGTCGATGTGGTGGCCGTATTGGACCAGGGTGCCCTGGAAAGTGCCCTGGCAGGACTTGGTTTTGACGGATATGGCTACGCCAACTATCGCTTCAACCAAACCATCGAAAATTATTATGGACTATCCAGACACTCCCCGCATGCGGAACTGGCATCACAATTAAACCAGGTATTTCAGGACATGGTTGCCCAGGGGCGGGTGGAAGCGATTTATACCCAACACAAAGTCAAACCGGAAACCGTGGTCAAGGCCTCGTCACTGTTGTTGACGACGGCGGAAAAAAAATGGCTTGCCGCCCATCCAGGACCCTACAAGGTGGGATCGCGAGGCGATTGGGCTCCGATTGATTATCGCGATGGGCATGGCAAACATCAGGGGATCGCCGCTGACTTTCTCAAGGCCATGGGCAAAAAACTGGGCGTGGACTTCGAGGTACTGGATCTCCCCTGGGACCAGGTCCTGGAACATGGCAGGAAAGGGCAATTGGACATTGTGGCTGCTGCCGACGAAGGGATGCAGAATTTTTTGCAGGTGACCAACTCCTACCTTGTGGCTCCGCAAGTCATCATCACCCGCAGCGATGCCCCTTTTCTGGGTGGGTTGGCGGATTTGATCAAACGGCCGACGGCTGTCGTCAAAGGTTCCTCGATTCAAAGAGAACTGCAAAAGAAGATCCAAAGCGCTTATCCGGAAATAGCCCTGCGCTCGGTCCAGGATGATGCCGAAGGGTTGTCCAAGGTTTCCCAGGGTGACATGTACGCTTTTGTGGGCAATCTGATCACCGCATCCTATGCCATTCAAGCCAGGGGTCTGACCAATCTGAAGGTAGCGGCCCACACGCCTGTGAACCATGAAATCCGTTTTGGAGTGCCCAATGATCGACCTGAATTGGCTGCCATCTTGACCAAGACCATGGCCATCATGGATGCACGGGAACAAAATGCCCTGCGCAACCCCTGGTTGGCCATCAAGGTGGAGGTGGGAACCGACATTCGTTCCATTCTGTTGTGGGTGTTGCCCCTGGGTGCCGGATTGTTGCTGGTGATTGGCGGCATTGTCTACTGGAATCGCCGCCTGGGTCGGGAAATTCACGAACGTCGTCTCATGGAACAGCGCCTCAACCTGGCCCTGGAAGGGAGCAAACGCTCCGAAGCGGCCTTGCGCGACCAATTTGCCTTTCAGCAGGTGCTGGTGGATACGATTCCCTATCCGATTTTCTACAAGGGTGCCGACACCCGCTTTTTGGGTTTCAATCGTGCCTATGAAGAGACTTTCGGAGTTCAGCGAAAGGATTTGATCGGCAAGCGTGTCCTGGAACTGGATTTTTTGCCGGAAAGGGATCGTCTGGCCTATCAGGCTGAAGACGAGGTGATCATTGCCGAGGCATCTTCGATACGATGCGAAGTTTCCATGCCTTTTGCCGATGGCAAAGTTCACAATACCCTTTATTTTGTATCCGGATTTCGCCGTGTGGATGGCACGCCGGGGGGACTGGTCGGGACCTTCATTGATGTATCGGATCGCAAAAAGGTCGAGGATCTTGAACGCTTCAACCGTCTGGCCCTGGGGCGGGAACAACGCATCATTGAACTCAAACGCGAAATCAATGCATTTGCCGTGCAGGTCGGTCAAGGGAAACCCTATGCCACGCCGGAGCGGGTCGATACGGGGGAATCGACGGCGTTTTTGCCGGGCATTCAGCCTGCCGCAACCCGGGACCTCGCGACGATCAAGCACGAATTTGTTGACATGTTGCATGATGAGCTGGTCCAGGACCTCTTCCAGATGTTTGCCAATGCAGTTGGTGTTCCCATGGCAATTATCGATCTGGAAGCCAATGTGTTGGCATCGTCGCGCTGGCAACGGGTCTGTACCGATTTTCATCGTGTCCATGATCGGGCCTGTGCCAACTGTATCGAGAGTGATACCCGTCTGGCCCTGGAATTGAAGGAGGGACAGGAATTCACGATCTATCGCTGCAAGAATGGCATGACCGACTGCGCATCGCCCATCCTCATCAACGGGCAGCATGTGGCCAATGTGTTCATTGGACAATTTCATCTGACACAACCGGATCATGAATTTTTCCGCCGGCAGGCCGCCGAATTGGGGTTCGCCACGGAGGCCTATCTCGCGGCGGTTCGTGAAGCGCCTGTCATGGATGAGGCCAAACTGCCCCACATTCTGGGTTTTCTGGCCCGTTTTTCCCGTTTGATCGGGTCGCTTGCTGTCAAACAGTTACACATGCGGCT
>JADGCO010000178.1 GCA_015228935.1 Magnetococcales bacterium
CAGTCTCTCCTCAAAAATCTGGCAACATTATGCCGCAACACGGTGCGCATGGGTAATGACACCGCATCAACCTTCTCCATGCTCACCAATTCAACCCCCCTTCAGGCAGAAGCGTTTCGCCTCCTTGGTATCTCACCAGGAGACGTCATGTAGGCAGAAAACGCTCCTCAATCGGATCGCAAATCAAGAAAAATCAATATATTGTTATCGTTGCAGGAGAGGAACTTCAGTTTAACTGGTCAGGTGCAGTCAACGAATCCCTTTCGATGACTGGGGCCGGGCTGGCCAGCCGGCAAAATGTGCCAAGACAGCCCGAATATAGTCGAAGACGGATAAGGGAACCATATGAAATTACGTCGTTTACAAATTGAAAATTTCCGTGGCATAACCAGTCTGGACATGGAACTTGGGGATACGACAGTCCTGATCGGGGAAAACAATACAGGCAAGACCGCCGTGCTGGATGCCCTGCGGTTTGCGTTGCGAAATATCCGGTCCCGCCGTGGCTTTGCATTTGATGTCTACGATTTTCATTTGAAAGATGCCAAGTCTGAACCATCCATGGCCCAGGCTATCAGCATTCGTTTGACTTTTCGTGAAGTTGAACCAGGAGAATGGAATAAACAACAAACAGGAACCATGAACCGTATTAAAATTCTTCAGATGGATACGGATGGCTGCGCATGTATCATGCTGAAAGTTGGGGCCAGATTTGATGCGGCAACACAGGAATTCATTCATGACTGGGAGTTCCAGAATTTGACCGGCGCACCACTAACGAACTGTCCGGATTCGGCCCTGTCGATATTTCAAAACGAAGTGTCGTATTACTACTTGTCCGCCCTGCGTGATTCGGCAAAACACTTTGATGCCAACGGAACCTTTTGGCGACCGTTCCTGAAAGAGTCCCAGTTGACCAAAGAAAAACGTGAAGAAATCGAAATCAAATTGGCTGAAGTCAATCAACTGATCGTTTCTTCGCATGCCAGCTTTTCCAAGGTCGTAGAAAAACTGAAAGAAATCAGGGAAGTGGTGTCAATGGCAGGAGGGAATGATCCGGTATCTGTCGATGCTGTTCCCGGTCGTTTGTTCGATATGCTTGCCAAAGCACAGGTCAACTTGTCCGCAGGAACCGGCGCGAAGATTCCAATCGGGCGACATGGCGAAGGTACTCAAAGTCTCGCGGTGTTGACACTGTTTGATGCGTTCCTTCAGGCCTGGAACAAAGGCACAGCAATTGTTGCCATGGAGGAACCAGAAGTGCATCTGCATCCAAGCGCAGTGCGGGCATTGTGGAAACTGATTGAACGCATCCCGGGACAAAAAATCATTTCAACACACAGCGGAGATTTGCTTGCGGAAGTGCCATCAGATTCCGTCGTTCGATTGGATCGACAGCCAGGCGGTACGATCCCAAGATACGTCAAAAATATTGAATTGGACGAGAAGAAACAGAAACAATTCAACTATCATATCCGACATTCCAGAGGGGAACTTTTGTTTGCAAGGTGTTGGATTCTTGTCGAGGGTGAATCTGAAGTAACCTTGTTGCCTGAATCAGCAAGATGTCTTGGAAAAAATCTTGAGCGTAGTGGTATTCGGTGCGTGGCCTATCGACAATCGGACATCAGCCTGTTTATTCAGGTGGCGGAGAAAATGGGTGTTCATTGGATTGCCCTGACCGATAATGACACTCAAGGGAAGGCCGATCAGGTTAAGGTCCGGCAATCTCTGGGAAAGAAAGAGGCTAACAGGGTGCTGTTCGTCATGCCGGAAGATAATATCGAGCAACACTTATGCGAGAGCGGTTTCTCTGCAATATATGAAGGTCTGTTGACCCCACAGTCTCGATCCAATGTTTCCGTACAAAAAGGTACTCCCGATTACATCAAACAGCTTGCCAAGGCTGTCAAGGATCACAAAAAAATTGCTGCTGTGCATCAAGTTCTTGACGAAATCAGGACAGGAAAAAATCAAGTGCCAAAATTGCTGGTTGACACCATCAATGCTGCAATTACATGGGCGGAGCCAGGATGAAAACCAACGACAATCAACAGCGGGCAATCGAATGGAACCATGGACCATTGCTGGTCTTGGCAGGTCCCGGTTCAGGCAAAACAGCCGTTTTGACCCGTAGAGCAGCGCGTCTTCTCAAGGAATTTCCGGATGCAAGCGTTCTGGCGCTCACCTTCACAACGAAAGCTGCCGACGAAATGCGGGAGCGACTGAATGGGTTGGTGGGAGGACGTGCAGATCGCGCCCATCTCTGTACCTTCCACTCATTTGCCGGGGATATTCTACGACAGCACGGCAGCCATGTGGGAATACAACCCGATTTTTCGGTTTTGACTCTCGATGAAGACCGTTTGGCCATGCTCGAATATGCAATAGGCACGCTTGAGTGTGATGTTTCATCCATTCCACATGACCGAAAAAATCTCCTGGTGATTCTTGATTATTTGTTCAGGGAGTCATATGACAGAGAACCCGCCGTATCCGGGATGGTTCCCACGCCACCCTGGATACCCAAATTGTTTGGCAAGTACTGTGAACTACTGAAACAAAGCAACCGGCTGTGTTATGGAGGACTTTTATATTTTGCGCGAAAACTGCTTGCAGAGCATGCCGGTGTGGCACGTTTGACCCGGTTGACTTGGCAGTTCGTTTGTGTCGATGAGTTTCAAGACACCAACCGGGCGCAATATGATTTGCTCAGGTTGCTCGTTGAAGATCAGCAGCCAAATATTTTCATTGTCGCTGACGATGACCAGATCATTTATCAGTGGAATGGCGCAAGTCCGGAAAGATTGCTTGCACTGCAAAACGATTTCAAAATGGAATTGATCCAACTTCCCAAAAACTATCGTTGCCCACCTGTGATTATCACCATGGCCAATTATCTGATTGGTCACAATCGGACAAGATCCCCTGCCAAACAACCACTTGAGGCAAATAAAAGTGTTGGCGATTCGCCAGTTTTGAAATTGCAGGTATTCCAGGATGAAAATGATGAATTCATGTTCATTCCAACCGCAATCAAACAGGCTGGATGGATTCCTGGAGATTGTGCCGTTCTTGCTCGTTCGACGAAGCTCCTTAAACGTGCCGCGAACGTGTTGATTGACTCGGGATTGACCCCCTATCTGTCGCAACGGAAAAACGAGTTTGAGTGTGCTTCGGTTCGTTGGATACACGCCGTACTCAGGCTTGCCAACGCTCGACACGATCGAGAGTTTCTGCGGCGGGTTTGTGTAACCTGGCTGGATTTTACCGAAATCTCGATAGAAGTGAATGACGTTGAAGCTGCGGCGGCCTTGAACGGCGGCGATTTCCTGCGTGCATGGGTCGCATCTTCCCTGACGAAAACTGAATCGGACACGATTGCATCGGCGATAATTGATCCAAATGCGATTCGGAAATTGCTGGATCGAGTGAATCATGATCTTGTGGACCGTCTGACATTCGTGGATTTGCTTGAATGGTTTTGGAATAACAAGTGGCTGGATAATCCTCTGGAAGCCGAGGAAATCAAGACGTGGCAAGAGCTGCATGGATCTCTGCTGCAAGAGCATTCACCAGAAAATGTGACACTGCATCTTTATTTGCAGGAAATGGATTTGAAATCAAAGTCTTCTGCGCAAGTTCCCGGCTCCGTTCCATGCCTGACAGTCCATGGTGCCAAAGGCATGGAGTTCAAGCATGTATTCCTTATCGGGATGGCGGACGAACTTTTCCCATCCTACCAGGCGGTCAAAAAGGGGCATGACAGTCGAGAAATGGAAGAGGAACGTCGGGGCTGCTTTGTCGCAATCACACGCACCGAAGAGACTCTCCATATCAGTTGGTCTCATCATTATAACGGTTATCGAAAAAAACCTTCCCGATTTCTTGAGGAAATGGGATTCAGGATGAGTTCATCATGACCAGCCCAACTGAATACCTGACTGAAGCCTGACTGAAGCCTGACTGAAAAGACGGGTCCAGGCAGAAAGGTCCAAGTGAAAAAATGCATGGAAATTGATCTGGATCAAGTTTCCCTTATATTTTGT
>JADGCO010000179.1 GCA_015228935.1 Magnetococcales bacterium
CCGCCAGGAGGAAGGGCAGAGCCGCTTCCTCCTGGACCTCCATCCCAGTTTTTCATTCGTTCTTTTTGAAATTAACAAGTTATTAGACAGCCTCTCAGTGAAGGGACAGCACAGAAACTGTCCAAATAACCGTTTTGGACAAAAGTGAGGGATATACGAGGAGAAGCCCCATGGAAACTCTTTTATGGAACGAATCGCTGAGCGTAGGCTGTACCGAAATCGATAATGATCACAAGAAACTTGTCGGGCTTCTCAATAATCTGATCGTCGCCGTTTCCGAAAACAGAGGCCGCGATGTCGTGGGTAAGGTTCTGAACGATCTGCTCAGTTATACCGCATGGCACTTCCGGCATGAGGAACGACTCATGCAAACCTATCGCTACGAAGGCATCATCGCCCACAAGAACGAACATGCCGAACTGATCGGCCATGCGGACAGCCTGCGCAGGCAGTTCCAAGAAAAAGAAGTGGATATCACCCAGGAAGTGATCGATTTTTTGAAACAGTGGCTAACCCACCACATTCTGGAAACAGACCTGCACATGGGACGATTTCTGGAACAAAAAATGGGGGCCGGTGGCAAGGGTTGATCGTGACTACTGCCCATTGGAAACCCGCACCAGGTGATCCAGCTTTCCTCTGGCCCGGCCATCATTGATGGCATGCTGGGCGGCCTGGATGCCTTGTGCAATATTGTCAACATGGCCCACGACATGGAGCGCTGCGGCTGCATTCAGCACGACAACATCACGTTTGGGACCTGGCTCTCCTTCCAGAATATGACGGGTGATGGTGGCGTTGCTTTCCGCATCCCCGCCGCGCAGGGCTTCGAGAGATGTGGAAGAGAGGGAAAACTGCTCAGGGGTGATGGAGTATGTTTTGACGGTCTGATCCGGAAAAAGTTCGGCCACCTGGGTTGGACCCGTGAGGGTGATTTCATCCAGGCCATCCGAACCATGGACGACCATGGCACGCTGGGATCCCAGACGCCCCAGCACCCGCGCCATGGACTCCACCCGGGAGCCATCGAACACCCCGATCAATTGAAATGGAGCGCCGGCTGGATTGGTCAGGGGACCCAACAGGTTGAACAGGGTACGAATGGCAATTTCCTGCCGGGGTCCAAGGGCATGACGCATGGCACCATGGTGACGCGGTGCAAACAAAAATCCCATGCCCACTTCGGCCAGACATTTTTCCACGGTTTGCATGTCGGCTTCGATATTGATACCCAAGGCCTTCAGGACATCGGCAGAACCGCTTTTGGAGGAGATGGAGCGGTTGCCATGTTTGGCCACGGTCACGCCGCAAGCGGCGACGACAAAGGCGACCGTGGTGGAAATATTGAAGGTTCCGGAGGCATCACCACCCGTCCCACAGGTATCCACAACACGGCCCGGGGCACGCACGGTCACGGCTTTCTGGCGCATGGCCATGGCCGAACCGGCAATCTCATCCACGGTTTCACCTTTCATGCGCAGGGCCGTCAGATAGGCACCAATCTGGGCATCTGTCGTTTTGCCGGACATGATACGGTCCATGACCTGACGGGCCTCTTCCTGACTGAGATCGCCCCGGGTCACAATCCGGGCAATGGCTTCCTGAATGTTCATGGACTCTTCTCCTGTCCGACATCTGGAAAATGACTGTACCAGGAAATGGCGTGATCCATTACGGCCATGGTGCGTCAATGGGATTAATGACTGTACCAGGAAATGGCATGATCCATCACGGCCATGGTACGTTAATGGGATTGTTGCAAAAAATTGCGCAACAAGTCATGACCATTGCGCGTCAAGATGGACTCGGGATGAAACTGAACCCCTTCCACATTCAGGTTTTGGTGTTTCAGACCCATGATCAGGCCGTCTTCAGTCCAGGCCGTTACCTTCAAGCAGATGGGCAGTTTTTCCCGATCCACCACCAGGGAGTGGTAACGGGTGGCCTCGAACGGATGCGGCAGGCCTGAAAAAACGCCGGTATTGTGGTGATGGATATGGGAAGTCTTGCCGTGCATGACATAGGGGGCACGCACCACCTTGCCACCAAATGCCTGACCAATGGCCTGATGTCCCAGACACACCCCCAGGATTGGAAAACGTCCGCTGCAATGCCGTACCACATCCAGGGTGATGCCGGCCTCGTCTGGCGTACAAGGTCCCGGGGAGAGGACAATGTGGGATGGATTCAGGCGGTTGATCTCGTCCAAGGTAATGGCGTTGTTGCGAAAGACCTGGACCTCCTGTCCCAACTCTCCAAAATACTGGACCAGGTTGTAGGTAAAAGAGTCAAAATTGTCGATCATCAGGACCATGGCCACCTACTCCAGATCATTTTGGACCATGTTGACCGCCCGGAAAATGGCCCGGGCCTTGTTCATGGTCTCGGCGTATTCACGGGCTGGATCCGAATCGGCAACGATACCGGCCCCGGCCTGGATGAAAAGGGTTGAATTTTTGATGATGGCCGTGCGAATGGTCAGGGCCAGGTCCATGAATCCCCGGGCAGTGATGTATCCGACAGAACCGGCATAGGGACCACGGCGGGTGGGTTCCAGTTCATCGATGATTTCCATGGCACGAATTTTGGGGGCACCACTGACCGTCCCGGCCGGAAACGTGGCGGCAATGACGGAAAAACTGTCCTGTCCAGGTCGCAAGCGTCCTTCGACATTGGACACAATATGCATGACATGGGAGTAGCGTTCAATGACCTTGATCTCCGTGACTTGCACGCTGCCGGTCACAGCCACCCGCCCCAGATCATTGCGACCCAGATCGACCAGCATGATATGTTCGGCAAGCTCTTTCGGATCGGCCAACAGGTCTTGTTCAAGGGCCTGATCTTCGGCTGTCGTGGCACCCCTTGGACGGGTACCGGCAATCGGGCGCACTGTGACCGTCTCACCTTCCTGGCGGACCAGAATTTCCGGACTGGAACCCACCAGGGCAAACGCATCCACCTGCAACAAAAACAGGTAGGGAGAGGGATTGGTCGTCCGCAAGGCCCGATAGAGAGAGATGGGCGGGTTGGCAAAGGGAATGGATAATCTTTGGGAAAGCACCACCTGCATGATATCCCCGGCAATGATATACTCCTTGGCTCGGGAGACCGCTGCTTCGAATTGGGCACGGGTCATTTCGGAGACAAAATCTCCTTCATCGACAGGCCGGACAGGATGCGATGCAGAAGGCACGACCAGGGGCTTGTGCAACGCAGCCACGGTTGCGGCAATCGTTTCCACAGCCTGCTGGTAAAGGGTTTCCAAATCCTGATCATCTGAAATCAAGACATTGGCCACAACGGTCATCTTGCCGGACAGATTGTCGAATACCACGACAATCCCGGGAACCATGAAAAAAATGTCCGGCAATCCCAACACGTCGGGATTGCCATTCGGAATATTTTCAAAATGGCGAACCACATCATATCCCAGGTATCCGACAGCGCCCCCCTGGAATGGAAAGGGCAGATCATCACCTGAGGATTGGAAGCCAAAAATAAATTCCTTCAGCGCCTGCACGGGATCCTGACTGTCCAGTGTGGTCGGAACGGACAGTTTCCGTTGGTGGATTTCCACTCTTCGCCCGAAGGCCTTGAACAAGGCCAGTGGCTGGGTTCCGATCACACTGTAGCGGCCCCATTTTTCCCCTCCCTGGACCGATTCCAGCAAAAAGCTGTATGGATCACTCCCCGCAACTTTGAGAAAGGCGGAAACCGGAGTATCCAGATCGGCCAGAATTTCCCGATAGACGGGTACCAGGCGGCTTTGCGCTGCCAATATCCGGAATTTTTCCAATGCCGGTTGAATCAAGAGGAAGACTCCCATCAGCAGGTTTGTCAGGATCCAGTTTGATTATTAACATTTCCTGGCCCACAAATCACCCCCTGCAAAAAAATCGAAATCGATTCCTTGACACGCGCTGGGCGATGGATTAAAAACGGATCCTCTTTGACGGACAGTGGGGCCATAGCTCAGCTGGGAGAGCGCTTGAATGGCATTCAAGAGGTCGGCGGT
>JADGCO010000180.1 GCA_015228935.1 Magnetococcales bacterium
AATCAAGGTCGCGATCATGCCAAATTCCCCTGCCAGGGTCTACTTGTGAATTGATTGTTTTTGTGCCTACCGCTTACTTCCACCTTGTCACTTTCAACGATAACTTGTTGATATCATCAAGCAGCATAAAAGACGAAATATATGATTTCAATCAACATTTTATGTCGATAACATGACAGGACGGAACCCGGTGCCATTCCATTCTGGACCAATTCTGCATCAGGATTTGACCATTTTCAGAAGCTCAAAAAACCGATCCCGACTCATCCCTGCGGTTTTCAGGTTGGACTTGATCACCCCAACTGAAACGGAGTCGTGTGCAGGAATCACCAGGGGGCGAGTACTGCCATGTTTGACATATATCCGGTGGGAACCAGATTGCCTGACGAACTGGAAACCGTCAGCTTCAAAGACCTTGGAAAGCGTTTGCCAGTCAATGGGCGAAAGCTTGGACACACTGATTCCGCTGATTTCTGGGAATGATAATGTTGACAAAGTGATTGATTTGATAAACAGGATCTGGTGCTGGCAACGGCTGGAAATTTCCAATCCCAGCTTCATGCATAACCTGGTCAAGGGTTCCCATTTCAGAACATGTTTCAAGAAAGAGACGGACAGCCTCCTCGATATTCATTAAAGCTTCAGCCTCAGTACGTCCTTGAGACGCCACATCCAACAAGGGGCACGTCGCAACAAACCACTCATCTTCCTTTTTAATACAAACAATTGCCTTCAAATCTGCGTTTCCTGTGTCCATTGCCGTCGCTCCTTTCCTGAATCCTGCTCCCCATCTTTTCCGCCACCTGGGCCTGTGTCATTCCGGCATGTTTTGTACCACAAACAATTCGCCAAACAATCGAAACTCATCATCCAAGGCGTCGTGTGCCGTTAACCCATTACCAGGCGCACGAGTGAATGGCATCCCCGGATTCGGCCCGTCAGATTGCACTTTGCGCAATGCGGATAAACACTGCACGAACATCACAGGACCATGCGTGGATTTCCTGCTTCACTTCGTTTCTGAAAAACTCAAGATCCCATTCCACGGGAAAATACTTTACCAAAACTGTTAACGCACGCCAACAAATATTCCTTGACATCACCGACCTGCGGGCGGTCTTGAACGTGGAGCTTGAAAAATTCCCGAGTAAACAGGGAATCACTGCCCCCAAAAGTCTTGGTGGTTTTATTGTGCCAATTGACTACTATCGCCATGCTCCTGGGAATCCGTGAGCATGTCCACCTGCCAACCGACAAGTGGCTTGCCCTGATCACGGGCATGTCAAGTGCAAGAATCAATCGCCTGACGGCCCATGATGATGTCACTTCGGAATATCTTCATCTTCCATCCATGTCCGAACCGGGACTCGTACAGATGCAGCCCGAGTGACCCATCATGTACTCCTGGATCTGGATTTGAAGGAAGTCATGAAACGGGTTGCCACACTCAACATGACACACCTTGTCAGACAATTGTTACAGCTTTACCAGCAAGCTGAAAATCACCTTGCCGGACCGTCCGGGGAAAAAGCCTGCGTGCAAGGGTATGAACAGGAGTGCCGTCAGTTTCTCGACCGCGAAGCAAGCCGTTACCAACAAGGCAATAACTGGTTGACGGCCTGACATGGCAACGAACCGGGATAATGCGCAGGAAGCAAAATATTTTCAACATGTTGCATAAATAGAGCGATTATACCGGTTAAAATAATAAAGAATATTAAATTATTTATATTATTTAATTAAATAAAATTGATTCACATCAAAGTCGAGGAAAAAATCTGGTTGACTGTTTAATTAATAATTGTTAACCATCTCCTGACAATCAGATCACCCAATTTCCATTACTATTTTACCAAGGAGATGCCCATGAAGTGGACCATTTCAAAAAAACTCTGGGTAAGCTATGCCGTCATTCTGGTGCTGTTGGCGCTGACCACATGGCTCGGCATTGACATGTCCAAAGTGACGGAACATGTCGTTAAAAACGAATTGGAAAGAGCCATAAAAGCCTCCGACGGTGCCATGGAGACCCGGATCAATTATTTAAGCTTGATCTGGGGCATATCGGAAGCCAGCAGTAATTTCAACCCCGAACGCCAAAAAGAGGGCTTGGATCGCGCTCGTCAGGGCAAAGAGGGAGCCGATAAAAGCATTGCTTCCCTGAAAGAGTCCAAATTCCTGCCGAATTCAAATACCACGGTCGTCCAGGATACATTTCAGAATCTTGATAAAGAAGGTAAGCAAATCGTTGAAATGGCCAGACGCAAGATGGAATTGATGGATATTCTGGACCAGACCGTCACCGATACGGTTGCCGCATTGCAAGACAAGCTGAGCGCGGGTGAAGTACAAACCATGTGGCACTTTGCCATGGCTGCAAACGACTTTACCTATACAGGCATTGAAAAGTACAAGGGCATGTTTGAGGCTGATCGGCAAAAAATGGAAAGTTTAACGGCAAAATATCCCGCCATTGGAAAAATCGTCACCCAGGCTGCGGCACTCATGAGTCACGATGAACACATGCGCCAACTTTTGGAAAAATTTGATGGTTTGGCCGAAGGATTGGATAAGCAGATGGAAATCGTGGAATCCGGTGGTGAAGGTAAACCAGGCACAGACCAGTTTATCGATAGTATTAAAAAAAACCTTCTGGAAGATGCCACAACGCATGCCCTTGAAATGCTCGTATTTGGCTTGATTGCGTTGATCGTTGGTATGACCTCTGCCTTTCTTTTGACCCGCAACATTACCGGTCCCTTGAAACAGTGCGGCGTCATGTTCAATCGTCTGGCAGAAGGGGATTTGAGCATCAGTTGCACCATGGACCGCAAAGATGAGATCGGCGATCTGTTCAATTCCCTGTCCGGCATGACGGCCAAACTGCGTGCCGTCATCCAGGAAGTGCAAAAAGCCAGTCATGCCGTGAGTACGGGAATCACCGATATTGCCCACTCATCCCAGACTGTCTCTGAAGGGGCAACTCAACAGGCCGCCGCCGTTGAACAAACGTCGGCCGCCATGGAACAAATGTCTGCCAACATTCAACAAAATGCTGACAATGCCAACCAGACCGGGGATATTGCCAGCCAGGCAGCCCTGGACGCCGAAACAGGCGGCAAGGCGGTCAGTGAAGCCGTGCAGGCCATGAAAGCCATTGCCGGCAAAATTTCCATCATCGAAGAGATTACCAGACAAACCAACCTGCTCGCCTTGAACGCCGCCATTGAGGCGGCCCGCGCTGGTGAGCATGGTAAAGGTTTTGCCGTGGTGGCTGCCGAAGTTCGCAAACTGGCAGAACGCAGCCAAAGTTCCGCTGGAGAAATCAGTTCGCTCTCTGCATCCAGCGTCACCGTAGCCGAACGGGCCGGCAACATTATCCAACAAATGGTTCCCAACATTCAAAAAACGGCAGAACTGGTCCGGGAAATTTCCACTTCCAGCAATGAACAAAATCAGGGCGCAGGTCAAATCAACCAATCCCTGCAACAATTGGATCAAACCATCCAAAAAAATGCTGGTACTTCCGAAGCCATGACCACATCGGTCACGGATCTGACCAGACAGGTCGATACGCTCTTGCAAGCCGTCTCACAGTTCAACCTCGGCAATGGTCAAGGGTACCACTCCCCATCGAAAGTTCGCTCGCCCAATCAACCCAGACGCGCTCATACCAAGTCGAACCAAACTGTTCTTGCCTTGCCCGTCCCTGATCAATCTAAAACCCATGACGATGCGGATTTTGAATCATTCTGACCGCTCGGGCATATTTGGTTTGGGAGGTGTTCCGGCCATGTCGGCAGAATGACCTGCTACTCAGGCATATTCAGTTCCAGAGGGATATCCGGCCCGGTCGGCGAAACACTCTGGGTTGGCAACCCGGCCTGGGAAAGAAGGGTTTTCAATTGGGCAACCCGTTCCTGA
>JADGCO010000181.1 GCA_015228935.1 Magnetococcales bacterium
TCCTCCTGGACCTCCATCCCAGTTTTTCAAACGTTTTTTAATGGGGAAGCTGAATTAGTTACAAAAAAAGAGGTCCAGACACAGCCGGAGTTATGGTTAAACCTCGAAAGGAAGAGCAGTATGTGGTGGAAAACCCTCTTGTTGCTGGCCGTGGCAGGAATCCTGACGCTCTTTGCCCTGGGACTCGGGAATGATCCCCGCCTGATTCCAACCCCCCTGATCAACCGCCCGGCCACGGATTTTACCGCCCCGGCCCTGGACGGAGGCGAGCCGATCCGCCTGAGTGCCCACAAAGGCCGTTGGGTCATGCTCAATTTTTGGGGGTCCTGGTGCGGCAGTTGTTGGCAGGAACACCCCTACCTCGTGGAATTGTCCAAAAAAGTGCAATCCAGAAACGACTTTGTCATCATCGGCGTGGATTTTCGCGACACCATCGAGAATGGCCGGGATTTTTTGCGCCGTTATGGGGAGACCGGCTATCGCCACGCCTTCGATCCCGACCAACGCATCGCCATCGACTGGGGCGTCTACGGTGCCCCCGAAAGCTATCTCGTGGATCCCCAGGGGCGTATCCGGTTGAAACATACCGGTCCGCTCTATCCGGGCTGGTTTGAAAAGGTGGCTCTCCCCTTGATGAGTCAAGAAAAAGGGATCCAGGAGAAAACCCCATGAAACGGCAGCATGACCAGCACCAACGTCAGTACCCACATCAATTCCACTACCAGAAAATAAAGAATATTTCCTGGTACACCCTCCTGATCTTGGTCTTGCTGGTAATGTTTTCCCTGCCCACCTTGGCCACTGAACGCCAGGAAGATCCCGACGAAGCCGTGGTGCGTGACATCGCCCAGGGGTTGCGGTGCGCCGTCTGCCAGAACCAACCAATCTATGAATCCAACTCCGACCTGGCCAAGGATATGCTCAAAATCATCCGGCAACAGGTACGCGACGGTCGCCAACCCTCCGAAATCCGGCAATATTTTCACGACCGCTACGGCGATTACATCTACCTGGAACCGACCCGCGCCGGGAGCAATATGATCCTGTGGGCAGGGCCGTTTTTGTTGTTGCTTGGTGGTGTGGGCATCCTGCTTGTGGCCTTGCGGCGCTGGCGCTCGGCTCGGCCATTGGCAGGTGGGAAGCGTATGACACCAGCCCAAAATATTTCGGACATCCCTTCCCATGCCAATCCGGCAAGCATGACCGATCAGCAGCGTCGGATCCGCCAAGAGTTGGAACGGGTGGATTTGTGACATCAAGGCATTGGTTGCCACTTTGCAACAGGTCGATCATGCAGAATCTTGATCTTTCTGAACGTCATTTGCACATGTTGCTGGACATTCTGGCGCATCACGTACCCCATGCCGAGGTCTGGGTTTTTGGCAGCCGCATCAATGGGATGTCCCATGAGGGGAGCGACGTTGACCTGGTGCTGAGAAATCCAACCAATCTGGACGGCACGACGCCTGCCTGGGCAGACTTACGGGAAGCCCTCGAAGAGAGCAACCTGCCCATGCTGGTGGATCTGCACGACTGGGCGCGTTTGCCTGAGGCGTTTCACAAGGAAATTCAACGTCATCATGTGGTCTTGCAGGCACCATTGGCACCGAATCTGTCAGGAGGATGAAACGGATTGGTTTGTGTTTTTGAAATTGCACAGGTTCCAAAATATTTTGGACAGATTGGTCCCAACGATGATCAAGGCAGGAGTTAATATGGGAGAAGTAATGAGTGAAGCGGAACAGTTTCGAAAGAGAATGAGCGGAAAGTTACCGGATGTTGGTGTTCTTAGACTCAATCGGGACCACAAAAAATTTCTTGAGCATTTGATAAAATTTCATGAATTGGTGGAGCGATTGTCCAGAAAGAGTCCGACAGAGAATGAATGGATAGATGTTAAGAGTGAGATAAATTTTTTGGGGGGGTATGCATCTGCGCATTTTAAGGATGAGGAGGAGTTAATGCTCATGCATGGATTCCCAGGGACAGTTGAACATACAAAAGAGCATAATGATTTTTTAAAAAGATTCGGTGAATATCAAAACAGGTTGATCAGCGATCATGATATTATCTATGTCGTTGATCTGAAATTTTTTCTCCTCGAGTGGTTTTATCATCATGTTAATTTGGTTGATGTGAAGTACGGAGTATTTTTTAAGTCGATCGGTATAAAATAGAATGGATATTTCAGGTCCAGTCGAAATATCAGGTAAACCGGCAAGCTTTCATTCCTTTTTTCTTTTCAAAAATATTCTATTACGCCAGGCGACGAAACTCTGGCAGCCGCATCCCGCAACCCATTGGCCAGGCCTGCCACATCGCGAATCACACGTATTTTCAGGGTATCCACAAAGGCCTGAAACAGTTTTTTGCGGCGGCGCATGGTTTCCCGACTTTTGCGCGAGTGTTTCTCATAAAAAAGATCCAGACTCTCAGGAACCTCCATGATCCAATGCTGCATCAACCTGCTGACATCTGTTCCCAGACGGGACGCACCCGGGCCAACTGTTCCCGAGTGGCAGCAATTTCGGTGCGCCAGGAAGATTCCGGCTTTTCCATGTTTTTATTCAATTAATATTGTCATTTTCGTTTATTGGCCACCTGGGTGATTTTGTCGGCCATTTTCGACAGCGGCACGATAAATTCTGCTCCGCCCCGTTCGATGGCCACTTTCGGCATGCCATACACGACGCATGAGGATTCATGTTCCGCCAGGGTGACGGCTCCTGCCTGCCGCATTTCCAGCAAACCCTGGGCACCATCATCACCCATGCCGGTCATGATGACACCGATGGCGTTGCTGCCTGCACTGCGCGCCGCCGAACGAAACAGCACATCCACCGAAGGTCGATGCCGGGATACCAGGGGACCATTCTTGACTTCGACAAAGTAGCGATCTCCCCGCCGGGCCAGAAGCATGTGTTGATTGCCGGGGGCCAGCAATGCCCGACCCGGCAGGACTGCATCGCCGTTTTCAGCCTCCTTGACGGAAATGCTGCATGAATCGTTGAGTCGTCTGGCAAATGTGGTCGTAAAACCTTCCGGCATATGCTGCACGATCAAGATTCCCGGACAACGCGGTGACATTTTTTCCAGCACCACCAGCAGCGAATCCGTGCCGCCCGTGGAAGCTCCCATGCAAATGACTCTTTCGGTCTGTTTGACATGTGCCCAGTGCGGGGCTGGAGGCAACAGTTCGTCAGCCGTCAATTTGGGCTGAATTGTCAAGGCTGGCACAGAGCGTTTACCACCCCGATGCCGGCTGACGACAGACTTGATTTTGTCCAGAATGGTACGGGTCGAGGCCAGAAGATATTCCCTGGCTTCTGTTTCCGGCAGGACGATGGCATCCAGGGCACCGGTATCCAGGGCCGCTGTCAGGGCTGCCGATCCTTTTTTGTCCCGGGTTGCCAGGACCACCACCGGCAAGGGGCATTGTTCCATCAATTTTTGAAGAAAGGCAACAGCATCCATGTGCGGTGTTGCCAGATCCAGGATGACGACGTCCGGAATTTCTTTGGCAATGCGTTTTGCCGCCATGACCCATGTTCGTCATCTGTAGTGCAAAATCTGATTTATTTCAATATTTTACTA
>JADGCO010000182.1 GCA_015228935.1 Magnetococcales bacterium
AAAAGTAGCTTATCCGCGATGGTCGTTTGTCGGATTCACGCTGAACCAGTACACATCTGAGTGAAGTGTGGACCGGAGACGCGAAGAGGATTTCAAATGTCTTACGGTGCTTGTTGTTCATATGCGAATGCTAGCAAATTTTGCTGGCATATGGAACTCATCTTTTGCAAATTTGAAGGGAAATCTACCGGTTAAAAAAAATTGCGGGGCACTGCCAAAAACACTCCAGCCCAAACTGAATTTGAGTTGAAATGTCCGGCGCGACTTGCTATACACTGAACAGACCCCTGCAATTGTTGTCTCTTGTAGCAGGGACCCAAAACCCGCTGAAAAATCCGCATCGCCGTATCCTGTCGATCTTTTCAGGGGTAAAAATCTGTTTTCTTTCGGGGCCAACCCTAAACATAGAAACTCAAAGAGGGTGACATGACTGTAAGCTATAAAGATCTCGGTTTGGTGAACACCAAAAAAATGTTTGAAGCGGCATTCAAGGGAAAGTTCGCCATTCCTGCCTATAATTTCAACAACATGGAACAGTTGCAAGCCATCGTGACCGGCTGCGGCGAATCCGACTCCCCCTTCATCCTGCAAGTGTCGAGCGGTGCCAGGAAATACGCCCATCAGACCCTGTTGCGCTTCCTGGCCCAGGGTGCGGCCCAGATGCTGAAAGAGATCAATCCGCATCTGAAATTCGCCCTCCACCTCGACCATGGCGATACCCTGGAACTCTGCAAATCCTGTATCGATACCGGCTTCTCCTCGGTCATGATCGACGGCTCGCACCACTCCTTCGCCGACAATATCGCCCTGACCAAGAAAGTCGTCGAATACGCCCATCAACACGACGTGACCGTCGAAGGCGAACTCGGCATCCTGGCTGGCATCGAAGATGATGTCGTCGCCGAAAAATCCACCTACACAAAACCTTCCGAAGTGGAAGAGTTTGTCAGCAAGACCGGTGTCGATTCCCTCGCCATCTCGGTCGGAACCTCCCACGGTGCCAACAAGTTCAAACCAGAACAATGCACCAAGAATGCCGAAGGTGTCCTGGTACCGCCCCCGTTGCGCTTCGATATCCTCGAAGAGATCGAAAAGAGAATTCCGGGCTTCCCCATCGTTCTCCATGGCGCTTCCTCGGTCGTCCCCACCTACGTCAACATGATCAACTCCAACGGCGGCAAACTGAAAGATGCCGTTGGTATCCCCGCCGATCAATTGCGCCGCGCAGCCCAATCGGCTGTCTGCAAAATCAACATCGACTCCGATGGCCGTCTGGCCATGACCGCCATCATCCGGAAAGTCTTCGCCGATAAACCCGCCGAATTCGATCCCCGGAAATATCTTGGACCGGCCCGGGATGAACTGAAAAAAATGATCATCGAGAAAAACAAGACCGTGCTGGGTTCCGCCGGTCAGGGCAAGGCCATCTTCGGCTGAGTTTGTTTCACGCTCTTGCCTGCCTGATGTAAAAAAACTCCAGCGAACTTGTTTCGCTGGAGTTTTTTAATTCATGTATGAAAAACTGGCCATGATCATCGTTTCGGCCATTTGGAAACGGTTTTTTGTCGGGGCTTCGCCCCAAACCCCACCAGGACTCTGTCCTGGACCTGCCAGGGAGCCAGCCCCCTGGACCCCATTTTCGAAGAGCCCATGCCCATGGCCGAAAAGATGATCAAGACCGGAAAATACACATGAATCCAGAATGGATGCTGACCTGGGGAGCCATGATCCTCTACCTGCTGGCAGGTCTCGTGGCCGTCGTGGCCATGGTCCTGGATCGCCATCCAGACCGCACCATTCTGGCCCTGCTGGCTCTGGGACTTCTGGTCCACGCCGTGGCCCTGGGTCTGCGATGGCAGCGTCTCGGGCATGGTCCCTTCATCAATCTTTATGAAATTCTGTCCAGCAATATCTGGAGCCTTCTCCTGATATACGCCCTGGTCTTCTGGCGCATGCCAATCATTCGCCGCAGTGCGGCGGTCATTCTGCCCATGTTGTTTTTGCTCATGGGGTGGCTGCTGGTCACAACCCCCGGGGATTCCCGTCTGCCCCCCACCTATCATACCCTGTGGCTCTATTTCCACGTGGGCTTTGGCAAAATATTTTTGGGTGCCCTGCTGGTCGGGGCCGGATTGGGTGTGGCCATCCTGTTGCGAATGACACCCCGAGGTGAACTCTGGTTCCGGTCCCTGCCGGATGATGCGCGTCTGGATGAACTCTCCTATCGTTTCCTGGTATTGGGATTGATTTTTGATACCATGATGTTGATCATCGGGGCCATTTGGGCACAGGATGCCTGGGGTCGCTACTGGTCCTGGGATCCGCTGGAAACCTGGTCGTTGATCACATGGTTGTTTCTGGCGCTGGCTTTGCACGTGCGTCCCCTGCTCAATCCATCCCCACGCTGGGGAGCGGTTTCAATGTTGTTGATATTCCTGGTTGCCTTTCTGACTTTTTTTGGCGTGCCGTTCGTCTCGCTTGCCCCGCACAAGGGCGTCATATGAACGGCATGCCGCCCGCAACGCCCACGATCCCATCTGCAACGCACACCGTCTGGTTGCAACCGCATCCCTCCCGGCGTTCCCTGGCCGGGGCGTGGTTGTTGCTGGGATTGGGCGCTTTTTTAATGTCGGGTGTGTTTGCCTGTGTTCTCGTGTTGTCGCGGACCCCGATCCTGGCGGCCTGGTTGCCGGTGGCCGATTGGTTTCGCATCTCCCTGGTCCTGCATGTCGATCTGGCCGTGGTGGTCTGGCTGCTCTCCTTTGCCGGATCCATGTGGACCCTGGCAGGTCATGATCGCGACCAGGGAAAAGGCTGGTTCGGCTGGCTGGCCTTTGGGTTGGCCCTGCCAGGTCCCCTGCTGATGGGAGTGTCGCCGCTGCTGGGTGCCCGGCAACCCATCATGAGCAACTATCTCCCCATCTTGCAGCATCCCCTGTTTTTTGGGGGCCTTCTTCTGTTTGGATGCGGAATTTTTTTGACCGCTCTGCGTCTGGTCCTGGCTCCTCTTGTCAATCCGACCGCACCCACGGCAACGCCCTTTTCCCGGGAAAACCTGTGGCGCTGGGGGGCCAGATGTGGGGCCTGGGCCATTCTCCTGGCCATATGGACCTTTTTGGGGGCCTGGCGCTCCCTGCCGACATCCCTGCCGGATGCGGTGTACTACGAACATTTATTCTGGGGAGGAGGCCACCTGTTGCAGTTGGCGCACACCCTGCTCGTCATGGTCGTATGGTTGTGGCTGGGACGGTTGGGGGGGTTGGCATTTCCGTGGTCTCCCGGGTGGGTGGCTTTATGGTTTGGCCTGGGTCTGTTGCCGGCGGGGGCCGGTCCTGTCAGTTATCTTGTCTGGCCGACAATCAGTGTGGAAAGTCGTGATTTTTTCACCTTCCTGATGTCCCATGGCAGTTGGCCGGCAGCAACGTTGCTGGGCATCGGCATTCTGTGGCATTGGCCAAAAAAACGCATCAAAGACCAGAAAGGGGAAAGGAAGATGCCCCAAAAAAAACGTATAAAAAACTGGGATGGGGGTCCAGGGGGAAGGGCTGCGCCCTTCCCCCTGGCGGGGT
>JADGCO010000183.1 GCA_015228935.1 Magnetococcales bacterium
GTAAAATATTGAAATAAATCAGATTTTGCACTACAGATGACGAACATGGGTCAAGGCGGATTTGCTGGCTGGATTGACCGGGGCCATCGTGGTTCTGCCACAGGGGGTCGCATTTGCCACCATTGCCGGCATGCCACCCGTCTACGGCCTTTATGCCGGAATGATTCCGGCCATTGTGGCGGCTTTTTTCGGATCCTCCTGGCATCTGGTCTCCGGCCCCACCACGGCAGCATCCATTGTCATTTACTCCCTGCTCAGTACCCAGGCTGAACCCGGCAGCGCCGCCTATGTGCAGCTTGCCCTGACCATGACTTTTCTGGTCGGCCTGACACAGCTTGGGCTGGGCTGGATCCGCATGGGTACTCTGGTCAATTTCATCTCCCACTCCGTGGTGATCGGATTTACCACGGGTGCGGCCTTCCTGATTGCATCCAGTCAAATTCACAATTTTTTTGGCATTGATATTCCCAGAGGCAGTGATTTCATCCAAACCCTGCTGTTTTTGATCCGGGATCTGAAAAGCATCAATCTTCAGGCCCTGGCGGTCAGTGGTACAACTCTCCTGGTTGGTATTTTGTGTCGGGTCTCTCTGCCTCGTGTACCTTACATGATTGTGTCTCTGATGGCTGGCTCTTTATTGGCATGGGTCCTGGAGATTGCTCATGCCGGTCAGACGGGTCTGACTTACGTGGGTACCTTGCCGGCCTCCCTGCCACCGCTGTCCATGCCGGATTTATCCCTGGATTCGCTTCGCATCCTGGCACCTGGGGTGATTGCGGTCACCTTGCTGGCCTTGACCGAAGCCATTTCCATTGCCCAGGCCATGGCCTTGCGCAGTGGTCAAACCATCAAGGCCGATCAGGAGTTCATTGCCCAGGGTCTTTCCAATCTGGCAGGCAGCTTTTTTTCCTCCTATGTTGCCACTGGATCCTTCAACCGTACCGGTCTGAACTACGAATCCGGAGCCAGAACGCCGATAGCCGCGGCGAGTTCCGGACTGATCTTGATCTTTCTGGTCACCCTGGTTGCTCCCATGGCTGCCGTCCTGCCCAATGCGGCCATGGCAGGGGTGTTGTTCCTGGTGGCCTGGGGTTTGATTGATCGTCGCCATATCCGGCAGACCTTCGCCGCCAGCCGCCCGGAAACAGCCATCCTGATCGCAACATTTCTGGCAACCCTGTTTTTCAATCTGGAAATTGCCATTTTGTTTGGTGTCATGCTGTCGTTGGGTGTTTATTTGTCCCGGACATCTCACCCCGTTGTTGTTCCCCGCATCCCGGACCCGGACCACCCCCGGCGACGTTTCACCACCCTGAAAACCCTGCCAGAGTGCCCACAACTTCGGATAGTCCGGGTGGACGGGTCGATTTTTTTTGCCGCCATCAGTTCCATCAGGGAGCAACTGGATGCTTTGGCATCTCCCCGAACCCATCTGGTCATCATCGCTTCTGGAATCAATTTCATTGATTTGTCCGGGGCGGAATTCCTGGCGCATGAGGCTGAAAAACGCCGCCGGGACGGCGGTGGTCTTTACCTGGTCCGTGTCAAGGAAATTCCATACAAAATGCTGAATGAAAGTGGATTTTTGGAAAAAATCGGCAGGGATCACCTCTTCAAATCAAAAAGTGAGGCCATCCAGTCGATTTTTTCCCGCCTGGATCATGACATATGTTCGCGATGCTCATTTCAGGTATTTCAGGAGTGTTGCGGCATTGCCAAACTCGATCAATCACAATTGTCCAAATTTTCGGCCAACCAGGCCGCATGATTCAGGAATATGCGATGGTCACAACGCCAAATCATTATCGCCTTTGAATTGTTCGGTTCGAATTCTGCCAACACAACCATATCTGCAAAGAAATTTGCGCAAAATTTTAAATATTTTGAATATTTGTCCTGTTCATTCGTTCGAATAAACAGTCAATCTCGGGAGCGCATATCATGAACACCAGTATGGGAACATTGGAACGTTATTTTGCCGCAGTCGGTCTGGCCGAAGAGGGTCTTCCGGAAGACGCCTTGGCATTTCTCGGCCAAAAAAACGCTTCCTCATCATCCACTGAATATGAACAAGGAATTGATCAGATTGTTTCATCTCCGGAAATCGCCATGCCGGAGATGGCATCGGGAGATGAACCCCGGATGAAACCTGTGTCTGCTCCCACATGGTGAATGGACACATCAACATTATGATATCATTAATGAAATTCTTTCCGTTTCTGCAATGGCCGCGTATTTCCCGCAGTACCCTTCTGGCTGATCTGATTGCCGGAATTACCGTGGCCCTGGTGTTAATCCCCCAATCCATGGCATATGCCCAACTTGCGGGCATGCCGCTTCATTATGGTCTTTATTCGGCATTTTTACCGGGTGCCGTTGCGGCCATGTTTGGCTCTTCCAAACAATTGGCAACCGGTCCGGTGGCTGTTGTCTCTCTGCTGACCGCTTCCACCCTGATGCCTTTTGCACCTGCGGGCAGCGATGCCTTCATTGCGCTGGCCATCCTGTTGACTCTGCTGGTGGGTATCACACAATTTTTCATGGGTTTTTTTCGACTGGGGGCCGTGGTCAATTTTCTTTCCCACCCGGTTGTTGTCGGTTTCACGAATGCGGCGGCCCTTATCATTGGCCTGTCGCAACTGTCCAAGGTACTTGGTGTTGAGATGCCGCGCAGCGCAAGCTTTTTGCACGACATCTGGGGCGTGATTCGACAGATGGACCATGCTCATGTTCCCAGCCTGATCTTCGGGGTCTGTGCCTTCGCTGCCATGTGGGGTTTGAAAAAATACAATCCCAGAATTCCGAATATTCTGGTGGCTGTTGCGCTCAGCATCATCATCAGCCATGCCCTTGGCTTTGAGGAAAAAATGGGTGGTGCTGTCATTGGTGTCATTCCCCAAGGTCTGCCCGTTGTAACCTTCCACAACCTGAATCTTGACCAGATACGCGGCTTGATATCCGGTGCTGTCATCATTTCTCTGGTCGGTTTCATGGAGGCCATCTCCATTGCCAAGGCCATGGCGGCCAAAACCAGGGATCGTCTTGACCCCAACCAGGAACTGATCGGTCAGGGATTGGGTAATCTGGCCGGCTGTCTGACCAGTGCCTTTCCCACTTCGGGTTCCTTTTCCAGATCGGCGGTCAACCTTGATGCCGGTGCCATGACCGGTCTTTCTTCCGTCATCACCATGCTCATGGTTCTCATCACCTTATTGTTTCTGACGCCAGGACTCTACCATCTGCCCCAGGCCGTGCTGGCGGCTGTCATCATGATGGCTGTGGTTGGACTGGTCAATTTTCGGGCAGTCTTGCACTCCTGGAAGGCCAACAGGCTCGATGGCGTTGCGGCCCTGTTGACCTTCGTGGCCACTCTCTGGTTTGCCCCCAATCTGGATGAGGGGATCATGGTGGGTGCGCTTTTCTCCATCTCGGTCTACCTGTTTCAGGTCATCCTAAATCCGGCAGTTGACTGGTAGTGACCTTGCCATCGGGGGAGGTTTGAGA
>JADGCO010000184.1 GCA_015228935.1 Magnetococcales bacterium
ACAGGACGCCGCGCAGTAATGTTTACGGTCTATCCCCGCGCCTGCGGGGGAACCGCGATGGGTTTCACTGGCAAGCGGGCCATGCAGGGTCTATCCCCGCGCCTGCGGGGGAACCCTCCAAAAGTCAGCATCAGGGGGGAAGATGTGGGGTCTATCCCCGCGCCTGCGGGGGAACCGCTGCCCTGGCGCAGCCGGCCATGGACGGCATGGGTCTATCCCCGCGCCTGCGGGGGAACCGGACGGAGCTGGAGAAAACTCCGGGAAAATGTGGGTCTATCCCCGCGCCTGCGGGGGAACCTTTCGTGGTATCACGAAAAGGGCTTGCAAGCAGGGTCTATCCCCGCGCCTGCGGGGGAACCCACCCTTGCATCGTCGATCCGAGAGAAATGTTGGGTCTATCCCCGCGCCTGCGGGGGAACCTCATTTCGGCTGGGGTGAAGCCGGAGCAGAGCGGGTCTATCCCCGCGCCTGCGGGGGAACCGGACGGAGCTGGAGAAAACTCAGGGAAAATGTGGGTCTATCCCCGCGCCTGCGGGGGAACCCGCAGTCAGGGTGACAGGACCCCATCCTGCTGAGGTCTATCCCCGCGCCTGCGGGGGAACCCCTCGGTCAACTGGGCCACAGCAAGCTCCGTGGGGTCTATCCCCGCGCCTGCGGGGGAACCTTTCCTTCTTTGATCAGGACAAAGAAGAAAAAGGGTCTATCCCCGCGCCTGCGGGGGAACCCGCGTGTTCCACCCGGTCGGTCAGGATCAAGACGGTCTATCCCCGCGCCTGCGGGGGAACCGAGGAGGAATTAATCTCGTCGAAGTCCAAAAGGCGGTCTATCCCCGCGCCTGCGGGGGAACCTCCTTTCATTGCTGGACTGGACGATGGCGATGAGGTCTATCCCCGCGCCTGCGGGGGAACCGTGCTGATGTGGGCGAGAAAAACAATGGAAAAAGGTCTATCCCCGCGCCTGCGGGGGAACCGATGGAATTTCTGGCAAAAGCCAGGCAGAAGAAGGTCTATCCCCGCGCCTGCGGGGGAACCAGGGGCCGATCCATGGGACCATCACCCGTGGTGGGTCTATCCCCGCGCCTGCGGGGGAACCCGGCGAATTATGGTGGAAGCACTGAGGAAAGACGGTCTATCCCCGCGCCTGCGGGGGAACCAGATTTGGGTGTTCCACGTGATGCCTACGAGAAGGTCTATCCCCGCGCCTGCGGGGGAACCGTGCCTTTCTCCGATGAAGAGTTCTACCGTCGCGGTCTATCCCCGCGCCTGCGGGGGAACCTAGAGTACATAGCGGTGGGGTCAAAAATCAGCAGGTCTATCCCCGCGCCTGCGGGGGAACCCTCTTTTGAGTGTCATAGCCCTGGCTCACTCTGGGTCTATCCCCGCGCCTGCGGGGGAACCGAAGAGGAAGAGGACTTCGTCAGGGAAGCGGCAGGTCTATCCCCGCGCCTGCGGGGGAACCCTCCTCCCACGATCCGCGCAGATGCCCGATACAGGTCTATCCCCGCGTCTGCGGGGGAACCGCACCCAGAAGGGCTGTGATCCCGACCCCGATAGGTCTATCCCCGCGCCTGCGGGGGAACCCAAGCAAAGACCGGGTTCCGTATGACGTATGGAGGTCTATCCCCGCGCCTGCGGGGGAACCACTTTGACTAGACGGTCAACGAAAACTGCTACAGGTCTATCCCCGCGCCTGCGGGGGAACCGGGTAAGCTCTCCAGGCATAGATACGAAAAGCAGGTCTATCCCCGCGCCTGCGGGGGAACCAGGGAAGCGCAGTGTGGGAGGCTGCATGAGGTGGGTCTATCCCCGCGCCTGCGGGGGAACCACGGTACCATCCATGTCACGGAGGGGGCGAACAGGTCTATCCCCGCGCCTGCGGGGGAACCACCCTATCCCGAAGGGCCAGTGCCCTTCGGTTCGGTCTATCCCCGCGCCTGCGGGGGAACCTCGGAACCAAGAGGTTCAAATTTGCTTGCACTAGGTCTATCCCCGCGCCTGCGGGGGAACCGCCACACTTTCTGACCCCAGTCCATGGACCTGGGGTCTATCCCCGCGCCTGCGGGGGAACCTCTTCGTCCCGTCCCCCCCAGCGTTGGGAACGGGGTCTATCCCCGCGCCTGCGGGGGAACCGAGCCGTCACTGACCTACTCTTATGGACAAAGAGGTCTATCCCCGCGCCTGCAGGGGAACCTTCAAGACTGGCCAGACTATGACGCTCATGAAGGGTCTATCCCCGCGCCTGCGGGGGAACCGAATTTACAGGACAAACAATAACCTCAACCGGAGGTCTATCCCCGCGCCTGCGGGGGAACCAGAGGTTGGGCCTGCCTGTTGGCGCTTGTCAAGGGTCTATCCCCGCGCCTGCGGGGGAACCAGGAATAAGTCATGCCGAAGAATGAAAGCGAAAGGTCTATCCCCGCGCCTGCGGGGGAACCACTACGACCGGATTCGAAATGACATCAATGAACGGTCTATCCCCGCGCCTGCGGGGGAACCCCAGGAGTACGATGCCGGCGGCGTATCGGGAGAGGTCTATCCCCGCGCCTGCGGGGGAACCTGATGTCGGCATCTCCGAAGAGGAGGCCATCCAGGTCTATCCCCGCGCCTGCGGGGGAACCCCGTGCGTACAGAACAGGACAAAGAACATGCAGGGTCTATCCCCGCGCCTGCGGGGGAACCTGGCCGGGGTCGTGGGTGGCGTCTCCAGTCTGGGGTCTATCCCCGCGCCTGCGGGGGAACCCCACTTCGCCGGAAAGGGGCAACGCCCGCCCAGGGTCTATCCCCGCGCCTGCGGGGGAACCATCCTCTCCCATCTGCACCGAGAACAATGGCACGGTCTATCCCCGCGCCTGCGGGGGAACCGGTGCAAAGCAGCCCGTATTGTCATCGATGGAAGGTCTATCCCCGCGCCTGCGGGGGAACCAAATCGTTGAAGTCCATTTTTGGTCCGGTCTGGGGTCTATCCCCGCGCCTGCGGGGGAACCGCGTTCCGGTCCCTTGCCCAGAACGAAGTCCCAGGTCTATCCCCGCGCCTGCGGGGGAACCGCCAACGGAAGTGAACATGACCGCCATGCCACGGGTCTATCCCCGCGCCTGCGGGGGAACCGATATCAGCAATCCTCACCCCAGCATCCAGGACGGTCTATCCCCGCGCCTGCGGGGGAACCAATACCGCCGTTTGCTCTAACGATTTTAATAAAGGTCTATCCCCGCGCCTGCGGGGGAACCCTGGAACTGAACGGAGATCCACAAACGCGCAAAGGTCTATCCCCGCGCCTGCGGGGGAACCGGCAAAAAAGAGGGCTGATCAGGGTGCGATGTCGGTCTATCCCCGCGCCTGCGGGGGAACCCATTGGAGGTTTTGTATGTCCATCAGGGGACAGGGTCTATCCCCGCGCCTGCGGGGGAACCCTTTTGGTTCTGTTGCCGCACCAAAATCCAGGGGGTCTATCCCCGCGCCTGCGGGGGAACCATCCCCCCGCCTTCAAATCTCCCAGGC
>JADGCO010000185.1 GCA_015228935.1 Magnetococcales bacterium
ATTTAGTAAAATATTGAAATAAATCAGATTTTGCACTACAGATGACGAACATGGGATAAGCCTGCAAGGTGTGGTGGCCACCGGTGTCCACAGCGGCGGCACGAATGTGCAGATCCGACATCTGCCGGGCATGAGGCAAAGGACGGCGCAGAAGATCATCCAGATCCTTCCACACTACCGGACCGGATGGGTCCCCCCAGATCACCCGGTAATCCACCGACCAGGACTCCTCATCCAGACCCCAACCAACAGTTTCCACTTCCAACCGATCATCTTGGACGTCAATCCCGGATGTGAGGATGACGACTCCGGGAGGAAGGTGTGGGCCAAATTCTTCCCGGCGCAGCATCAAACCATCGGTATCCAAGTGTTCCGCTGATTCCTCCCAGGTCTCTCCCATTTTGGTGTTGATCCAGACCTTGAGCCGTGGCGGGTCACGATAGACCTGACCATGTTCCACGGCGATCTGCCCCCAGGAATTCCACCCTGGTGGACTGTACAGGCTTGACAGGTGGAAGCCGGCAATCAGTCCACCAGTTTGTTCTTCGGCGATCCACCGCCCATGATCCAGCATCCACCCCTTGCGGTGTTCTTCGATGACCTCATTGCAATGGATGCAAATGTAATGTGCCTTATCCTGTAATCCTTTCTGCCACTGCACTTGCTTCCATTCCAGGATTTGTTCCTTTTGGCAAAACGGACATGGCACCCAGTATCGGCGACGATCACTTTCGCCAAAGGCTGCTTCAATTCTTGAGAATCCCTTGATCGTTGGCGTGGAGGTCAATAACACTTTGCGATTTGAAAAGGTGGCCGTGCGCTGAACAGCCAACGCGACCGGATCACCTTCCCCATCTACATCAAGGGGAAAACGGTCCACCTCGTCCATAAACAGATATCGAATTGGGGCAGAACTGAGGCCTGATGCAGCATTGGCCCCAGTGATCAGGAGTATTCCTCCAGAAAATTCCTTTGAGAGCAGGGTGTTTCCTGAATCTCGACTCCTGGCCGGTTTTACGCGATCCCTGATTACCGGACTTTCTTCAATCAGCGACCCCACACGTTGATTTGAATATCGTTTGGCCATGTCCACGGTTGGCTGCACCATGAGCATGGGCCCAGGGGCATGGTGGATGATAAAGCCCAACCAGTTAAGTCCACATTCGGTTTTTCCCAACTGCGCACCAAACATCAGCACGACTTTTTCCACGGGAGAAGAAGGGGAAAGACAATCCATGATTTCGCGCAGGTATGGTGTCCTGCTGGTACGCCAAGGACCAGGCTCTGCCGCTGCGACTGATGACAGTATTCGGTGCGTATCTGCCCATTCCGAGACAGTCAGATCCGGGTCTGGACGTAGACCTTGGAGGAACGCTTCCCGGTAAATATTGGCTGCGAACGCTGTCACAAGATTTTTTCTTCAGATCACGATTCATGATGGGGCGCAGTTGCTGGAACGGAAGCAATCATTCAGTCAACTCCTCCATGGCGCTACGCAGTTCCTCGATCAACGTTCGTTCGATGGTCATGGCATCGGTCTCAGCCGCACACGTTGCCGCAATACGATGAGGAATATTCAATAATCGATCTCGCACTCGACGCGACAAATTGAATGCCTCCACTTGGACATCATCAAAGGCAACCAATTTTCCTGACCTCACCTCAAAATCAAGTTTGGCCAAGCGAGCATCATAAGCCGCCTTTATGGATCGGCTTGTCTGATAGTCAGGAACAGATGTGCTTTTTTGTTGCGTTGCTGGGTCATCCAGGGCATTACCCTGGGGGATGCTGGTGTTGCGTTGCTGAGCCGGGTTTGTGTTTTGTTCCCAATCAATATCAGCCCTGTCTGGATCAATCGTTCCGTCGGGTTCCAGGAGAATGCGTCCTGACCGGATTGCTTTGCGTACCGCGCCTTCGGAAACTTCTCGGTGCTTTGCATATTCCCGGTTGGACATTCCCATGGGGTTGATTCCTGGTCGATTCTGGGGTGCGTACCTGGTCCTGGGTGCGTACCCGTTTTTCAGTCTGGCACTAGCGAAAGGCCGCGCTCGCGCGGTACCCGCATATTTTTATTTCAAGAAGGACCCGTGATGGCACAAACATTGCTTAAGACCTTAACTCACTGGCAAACCGTCTTGGGAATCGGTCCAACACCACCTTCTTTGCCGTATCATGGAAACCAAAACGGGGTGGAATATGTACCTTTTTTTCAAATATATAGATCAAATCTATTGGCAACCTCTTTTTTCCTCGACGATGCCAAAGAGCCATTTTCCCTACATGAGTAGCATCAATTTCCTTGTTGTGCATCCTTCTTTTTATATTTGATCTTTCTCTTGAACGTGCTGTTACAGATTTTTTAGTAATCGGTGATATAAAATATCTGGTCTTCTTTAATAACTCACCTGGATATTTTGATGGTCTGGTAACTGACATTTCGTCTGGACGCGCTCCAATTGGAATACCCATAGACTTGCCGGACGTTGATTTTCTTTCACCACCACTTTCCTGCAACTCCATGAAGGCATCCTTGACAAGGATTGAGGCAGACAGCTTTTCCTTGCGGGCCGCTCGGATTCGAATGCCTTTTGCCAACCAACCTGTGCGGATTTTGAATCGTTTTGGGAGTTGCCTCTTCACTTCCTCCTGGGCGTCCTGGGCAGTTTTGGTCAGAGCCACAGACGCAGCGAATCTCATCTGCTTTTCCGCTTGTGCCAGTGCCTTTTTGAAAGCTGCGTCATTGAAGCTGATATTTAACATTCGAATTTTCTTATTATGCGATCAATGGTTGAAAACATAATAAACCAGAATCGTTATGGAGCCTCACTTGCTCAGGAAGTACAATACCATTGTTACCCCTCCACCCCCTGATATACCCCAAATGGCAGCCTTGATTTCCACTGATCTCAACCTTGCCTCCAATCCAGTGATCAATTTTGCCAGTTCGTCCTGACGTCGAGTATTGGCATCAAGTGTCCCCTGGATCTGCCCCAGTCGCAGAAGAATATCTTGAAGAACGTCCATCAGATTTTGGGCTGGTTAAGGTTCTTGGTTTCAGGCAGCACAATTCCCAACAGGGAGATGACACATCCGACAATCTTGGTGGTGTTGTCAGCAACCAGTGTTGGATCATGTCCGGTGATGATGGCCAGTAATGCGGCCAGCGCGGCCCAGGTGGACGGCTCTTTGAAACGAGCCAGAATGGAATACCTGTTCAAGGCTTGATCTCCGCATCAGGTGTTTGAGTCTGTGATTCGGGCATTAAAAAACCCGCATCAGGTGTTCCTGGCGGGTTGCAACTTCCATGGATCAGGATCGTTGTGCGTGCGATCCCGCCATTGTATCGACGATCATCCTAAATCCGGCAATTGGATCGGTAGCAATTTGGAGAATATCTTGAGAAAA
>JADGCO010000186.1 GCA_015228935.1 Magnetococcales bacterium
CCAATAAAATCTTTCTTTCCAATTTTTTTTATCCGAGGGTTAATGGACAGCCTCTTGAGTCCATTGGCACCCAAAACACGAAGTACAAAAAATCCATCCCTTGTCCATGACCCGCCATTTTGTGTAACCTGGACGCGCAAGTCAACCGAACCCCCGTAACCGATTGCCGGGACAGGTTGATTTTGCATATTTCACGACAGGTGCCAACAGGTCCTTGCCATACGTTAGCAAATCATGATATTCCAATGGATGATATTCAAACCCCTCCATTTCGATCTCTGTAGAAATCGTTACGACAGGCAATTTAGCCACGCCACCGAGGAGATGCGAAGATGCCGAGCTTCGAACTGAATGGCCGCACCTATGAAACCGATGAAGAAGGATACCTCGCCAACCTGTCCGACTGGAATGAAGATGTTGCCAAGTACATGGCGGAACAGGAAAGCGTCGATATGAGCGAATCCCACTGGGAAGTGATCAACTTCCTCCGGGAATACTACGAAGAGTACAAAATTGCCCCGATGATCCGCATCCTGACCAAGGCCATCGGCAAAAAACTGGGCAAGGACAAGGGCAACACCAAATACCTGTACGATCTCTATCCAGGTGGCCCCGCCAAACAGGCCTGCAAAATCGCCGGCCTGCCCAAACCGACCGGCTGCGTCTGAGAGAAAAAAAACGGGCACGGCTCCGCATCTTTTGCCGGAGCCGCTGGAAAACCGGTTGTCTGCGGTGCCACGCCATCCGTAACGCCCCGCATGGCAACCGGTCCCTGTCCCATGGCCCGACCACGATAACCCACCCGTGAAGGGAGTCACACCCGATGCTGGCGCTGATCGCATACCTCGCCTTGCTGACATTCGTCTTGGGCTTCGGATGGCGGATCTGGACCTACTGGCGGTCACCCGCTCCCTTGAAAATTCCCACCACCCCGGCTCCAGTCTGCAAAAGCGGCGTGGTCTGGCGACTGTTCACCGAAGTGGCCTTCTTCAACAGCCTGTTCAAAGGCAACAAATGGACCTGGCTCGGCGGCTACCTCTTCCACGCCGCGCTTGCCCTGGTCCTGATCCGGCATCTGCGCTATTTCGTCCAACCCCTGCCCGAGGCTTTTGCCTACATCCAGATCGCCGGCATCGTCGCCGGTCTGGCCATGGTGGGAGGCCTGGGGTTTTTGCTGGTCCGCCGCTTCTGGGTGGATCGTACCCGTTATATTTCTTCATTCGCTGACTACGCCATCCTGGTCCTGCTCCTGGCCATCGGCATCTCCGGCCTGCTGATGCAGTTCGTCTTCCGGCCCGATATTGTGGAAATCAAATCCGCCATGCTGGGATGGGTGACCTTCCAGGGCTTCTCCACCCCGGAAGATGCCCTGTTCGTGGTCCATTTCCTTCTGGTCCTGGTTCTCATGGTCATCTTCCCCTTCAGCAAGCTGATGCACCTGGGTGGCATTTTCTTCAGCCCGACCCGCAATCAGGTGGATAATCCCCGGGAACAAAAACACGTCAATCCCTGGGCAGTGGCGGAATAATCCCGCCTCGCCCGGTGCCAGGATCCCTCACAAGGAGTACACCCAGTGGCTGACGATCACGCCGTACCGGAAGTCAAAGACGACATTGAAGTCCCCCAGATCCAGGAAGGGACCATGGCTCACCTGCGGCCCTATCCCGCCGCCGAAAAACATATGACTCCCCTGGACTTCCCGGGCACCCGGGTCGAAAACTGGCAACAAAAAGGAATTGAAAAACTGGGGGAAATGCTCCACAAGTATCGCTCCCTCCAGGTCTACATGGACATTTGCGTCAAATGCGGTGCCTGCGCCGACAAATGCCACTACTACCTGGGTACCGGCGATCCCAACAACATGCCGGTCCAGCGCGCCGAACTCCTGCGCAGCGTCTATCGCCGCTACTTCACCCCAGCCGGCAAGCTCTTCCCCAAACTGGTCCGCGCCACCGATTTCGACGAAACCGCCCTGCAAAAGTGGTTTACCTACTTCCACCAATGTTCCCAGTGCCGTCGGTGTTCGGTCTTCTGCCCCTATGGCATCGATACCGCCGAAATCTCCATGGCCGCCCGGGAAATCATGGATGCCATCGGCGTCGGCCATAAATACACCACCGAAATCGTCGGCAAGGTCCACGCCATCGGCAACAACCTGGGCATCCCCGGACCGGCCCTCACCGGTACCCTCCAGTTTCTCGAAGATGACCTCCTGGACAACACCGGCCACGAAATTCGCCTCCCGCTCGATCAGGAAGGGGCCGATGTCCTCCTGGTGGCTCCCTCCGCCGACTTTTTCAGCGAACCCCACATCAGCTCCCTCATGGGGTACGCCAAGGTCTTCCATCAGGCCGGCATCTCCTTCACCATCAGTTCCTTCGCCTCCGAAGCCGCCAACTTTGGCATGTTCATCGGCAGCTTCGCCCAAAAACAAAAAATTGCCAAACGCATCGCCGACAAGGCCCGCGAACTGCGCGTCAAACGCATCGTCGTCGGCGAGTGCGGCCATGCCTGGCGGGTGGCCTACAGCTTCTGGAACACCCTCAACGGACCTTTCGATTTCCTGGATCCAAACTATCCGGTACCACAGCACATCTGTGAATTCACGCACCAACTGAACGAACGCGGTGCCCTGGTCTTCGACAAGGAAGCCAATGACGATCTCACCGTCACCTTCCACGACTCCTGCAACGTGGCACGTGCCTCGCGCATGGGACCATCGGCAGGGGGCCAGTTTGAAATTCCCCGTGCCCTCATCCGTGCGACCACCAATAAGTTTGTGGAAATGGATGCCGACACCATCCGCGAACGCACCTTCTGTTGCGGCGGCGGCGGCGGTCTGCTCACCGATGAACTCATGGATCTGCGTGTCCGAGGAGTCCTGCCCCGCATCACCGCCTTGAAACGGGTCATGGAAGAGGATGGCGTCAACTATGTGGCCCTGATCTGCGCCATCTGCAAGGCGCAGTTCAATAAAATGTTCCCCATGTATGGCATTCCCATGGAAGCCGTCGGCGGGGTCCATGCCCTGGTCAACAATGCCATCCAGATCGGTGCCAAACGGGGTATCGTATAAGATGCTGTCTAATAACTTGTTGATTTCGAAAAAAAACGAATGAAAAACTGGGATGGAGGTCCAGGAGGAAGGGCTGT
>JADGCO010000187.1 GCA_015228935.1 Magnetococcales bacterium
TGGAAACGGCGATCAGGTCCAGATCAGCAACTGGGAAAACGGAACCGCCAATCAAGTGGAACAGATCAAGCTGGGGGATGGCAACGTGCTGGTCAACACCCAGGTGGACCTGCTCATTCAGGCCATGGCCACCTTCTCAGCCGAACACAACGGCATCTCCTGGGATCAATCCTTGACCCAGTACGCCGAAGAAACCCACGCCATTCTGGCATCCCATTGGCAAAAAGCGGCATGATGTATTCCGTAGTCCTGCACTGGTCAGGGTGCGTTATCATCGGTCTACGCATATTTTGAGGGGATTGCGAGTCGTGACACATGCTCTGTGCCAGGATTCCCGCTTGCGAATCAACAGGGCTTTTGTCAGAGTAGCTTCAGGATATGTGCTGTAAAGAGCGTGTCACCTGAAATCCCTGCCGGACAGACGAGACCCCCATGACCGAACCGCCCGTTTCCCTGGAACCCCTCTATGAACTCGATGCTGCCGTTCTGGAACGTCGCATTCGTCATGCCAAGGAACAGCTTGGCTCTCAATGTGTCATTTTGTGCCACCATTATCAGAGGGAGGAGGTCTATCAATTTGCCGACTTGACGGGCGACTCCCTGAAGCTGGCCCGTCTGGCCTCCCAGCGTCCCGAGGCCCGTTATATTGTCTTTTGCGGGGTTCACTTCATGGCGGAAGTGGCGGATATATTGTCCGGCCCGGAACAAACGGCCATTCTGCCTGATCCGGCTGCCGGCTGCTCCATGGCCGACATGGCCAATCTCTCTGCCGTATCGGCCACCTGGCAGGCACTGGGATCCGTCCTGGATGTGGAAAAAAGCATCATTCCGATCACCTACGTCAACTCCACCGCCGATCTCAAGGCCTTCTGCGGCGACCATGGCGGAACCGTCTGTACCTCCTCCAATGCCCGGAAAATACTGGAGTGGGCCTTTGCCCAGCGCGAAAAAGTCCTCTTCTTCCCGGATCAGCATCTGGGCCGGATCAGTGCCTGGCAATTGGGCATTCCCCTGGAACAAATCGTGGTCTGGAATCCCGATTTATCCCCCCTGGGCGGCTTGACCGAAACCGCCATCAAACAAGCCAAGGTCATTTTGTGGCACGGGTTTTGTTCGGTTCACCAAATGTTCATGCCCGCCCATGTCGATCTGTTTCGGCAACGGTTGCCCGGTATTCAGATCATCGTTCACCCGGAATGTTCTTTCGAAGTCTGCCGCCTGGCCGATCACCTGGGATCCACCGAACAGATCCAATCGGTGGTCCGTGCCGCACCCCCTGGCTCGAAATGGGCCATCGGTACGGAACTCAATCTGGTCAACCGCCTCAAAAATGAAATGCCGGACAAGGAGATCCATTTTCTCTGTCCCACCATCTGCATGTGTTCGACCATGTTTCGCATCGATCCGCAACACCTCTGCTGGACCCTGGAAAATTTGTTGGCCGGCCATGTGGTCAACCCCGTCACGGTTCCGGCTCGGGAGGCTGCATCGGCCCGTCTGGCCCTGAATCGCATGCTGGCTGTGGTCTGAAATCCCATGACCCGCAAGGTGTTCCGGGATGCCATCCATGACATGATTGCCCTGGAACGGGAGAGCGATGCCCCCGCCCAGGATCCGGTCGCCTGGGGCGATGCCATGATCCTGGATTTGATCGACTCCCCGCCCATGCAGCGGTTGCGGCGCATCCGGCAGTTGGGGACCGCCTCCCGGGTCTATCCAACCGCCGAACACAGTCGCTTCTCCCATGCCCTGGGTGTCATGCACCTGGCCAAACGCATCCTGCGCGTTCTGGGCATGCAGGATCCAGAGTTGATTGATCGCGAGGCAGCCTTGCAGGTCAAAGTGGCCGCCCTGCTCCACGATGTCGGACATGGCCCTTATTCACACCTTTTTGAGGTCATCTTTGGCGATGCCGAAAACCACGAATCCCTGGGTTGGCGTATCATCGCCGAACCCGGGCCTGTCCGCACGATCATCGGTCGGCATTGTCAGCGCCTGAATATCGGGGAAACAACTTTTATTCAAGGCTTGCAACGGGTCTGGGGGGGGGATCGCGACCCCCACTCTCCCAGCCATTTTGGTCGGCAGGTCATCTCCAGCCAGTTGGATGCCGACCGCATGGATTACCTGCTCCGGGATGCCTATTTTACGGGCGTTGCCTATGGACGCTATGATCTGGAGTGGCTGTTGCACAGTCTGCGTTTACGTGACGTTGCCGGCGTGTTGCATCTGTGCGTCGATATTTCCCGCGGACCCACTGCCCTGGAGAGCTATATTGCCGCTCGCGACAACATGTATCGACAGGTTTATCACCACAAAACCATCCGGGCCATGGACGCCCTGCTCATGCACCTGTTTGCCCTTCTGGTCTGGAGCCGGGAAATTCTTGGCGTCTACCCCCCCGGAACCCCCCTGGAACTGAGCCGGTTTCTCGATGCCATCCAGCAGGCATCCGGCAACCCCCTGCCACTCGATGTCTTTCTCGCCCTGGATGATACGGTGGTGGATTATGCCGTCAACCATTGGGCCGTCCACCTGCCGGATACCCCCCTGCCCTGGGGTGAATTGCGCTGGAAAAGCCGGTTGTTCCGGGATCGAAAACCCCTTTATCGTCGCCTTTGCTGGCGCATGACCGATCCCGAAGAGCCGGGGCAGAGCCTCCTCACCGATGTGATTCACGACCAGCAGGCTGCCAGCGCCTTGGAGCAGTTTTTGGCCGCCCAGGCGGCAACACCCCTGCCGCTGACCTTGCCCGGAGAAACCGATCCGCATCCGGTCCCCCTGCGATTTCTGGTCCGGATGGACAGCGTGGAACGAACCCCCTATGCGCATTTGCAATACGATGCCGATTTGCAGGAGCCGGTGTTTGTCCTGGATGGCTCGGGCCGGGTCGTGGCCGCCGAACGCGCCTCCAACCACATCAATTTTCTGGGTCACAGTCGGCGGCGTCTGGCCCGGGTGTTTGTGGATCCGCGTGCGCACCTGGCCGTGGCCACTTTGCTCAAGAGCCATTTTCACCATCCGGCCATGGCCGTCGAAATCCCCTCCAGAAACTGAAAAGATTCTCTTAGAGGCTGTCTAATAACATGTTAATTTCAAAAAAAACGAATGAAAAACTGGGATG
>JADGCO010000188.1 GCA_015228935.1 Magnetococcales bacterium
CGCCCGATCCAGATCTTCCCGGCTGATCACGGCAGAAAGGGTTGGATCCTTGGCAGCGGTTTCCTGCAGCACTTTGATCCTGGCCGCCTGCGGAATTGCCATCCAGTCGATCAGCCCCAGGGCCATACGGGATGGTGCCACCTGACCGGGGAATGGGCCGGTGCCTTTGGCTGTATTGGCCGGCCATGTCACCCGGCGCATACCCTGCTCCCCGGTGAGAGTCACCGACCCGGACTTGCCCCGCACCAACAGGTGAGACTCCTTTTTGAGCAATGCCTCCTTGCCATCGTCCAGCAGGATCGGCATCACCGTGTCCGACCGGATGCAAGCGGCCAAGGCGCGCAGGACCGTCGTCTTGCCTGCCCCGTTGGCCCCAGCCAACAACGTCAAGCCGGGGTTTATGTCCATGATGGCGGCTTCAATTCCACCAAAGTTTTCAATTGAGATCGTAAGTGTCTTTTCCACGGTGCTCTCCATCAAATCAGAAGGGGTTGGTGCCACTTGGAACAAATGCCGGACTGGGCGCCGTCTGTGGTGCAGCGGCCCCCCGTGGCGGCAGACTCACGGCTGGTGGCCGTGTCACAGGAGCCGGTTGTTGGACTGACTGTGCCACTGCCGGAGCGGGGGGTTGGTAGACCGGGGCCTGTGCCAGGGGCTGATAGGCCGGGAGCTGTGCATGGGACTGGGCCGGGGGCTGGATGGCAGATTCCTGCAACCGACCTTGAGCAGGAATGCCATCAAACCCTCCAGACAATGCATTGTCAGCCTCATTGCTGCCGGATCCAGAATCAGGCGCAGACTCGTCTGTGGTTTGTTCCTCCCAGGTTTTAGGATCACTTTCCCTGGCAATTTCCTCGTCTGCGCGGGCAGAGATTTGCTGGAGTTCCGGTATGAACGGACTGATTGCTTCCCGGTCTGATTGGCCCCAGGTTTTCCAATGTTCACGGAAAACAATCGTCCCTCTGGAAGCAATCCGCCGGGCCTCATCAATCACGTCACGGTGTCCACCTTCGAGCCATTGCCTGACGGCATCGCCAGTCGCCTCGGTAACAAACTCTCCTGGACGGATAAACTCAATCAATCCAGCCGGCGCCTTAACGGCGGGGATGTGCGGATCGATGAACGCCCGGTCGTCGAGAGCCTTGAACATCGGCTTGTGGTCATGGCCGAACAGAATCGAGATCAACATCTCGTAGATGAGGCCTTTCTCCATGACTGGCGTCAGACCGGTGGAAAGAATCTCCATTTCCTTGCCTCGACCAGTCGACTTCACCCCCATCTTGGCGCGCAGACAGAAAACAACATGGCATTTTGAGCGCAGTGCAACATTCACCAGACGCTTCAGTGCCATCTTGGGCTTGGCCCACTTTGCCAAACCATTGGACGTATTCCTGTCCGCCTCATCCAAAACCCCGCCTTCTCCCTGCCAGACATGGGAAAAGCTGTCGATCACGACGCAGTCGTAACCGGCCTGCTCAACCTGCCTGATGACTTCGATATACCGCTGCGTGGTAAAATCAGGTTGAAAATCCACATAATCCCACGCACCGCCAACACCAGGCTGCGTGGGTGTTTCGGCGTACAGCAAAGCCCGCCTGTTTTCAGTGTCAATCACACAGATCCGGCCTGTTTCGCCGACCAGACCCCGTGCGAACCGCAGGGCGGAATAGGTTTTTCCCGATGCCGAGGGCCCCCAGAACATGAAAAGTCCTGGGATTCTTTTGCGAACTGCTTTCTCGATATTGAATGCCATTGAAGTCACTCCACTGCCCAAAGAGGAAATTCCTCGTCCATGAAAGGACGAACCGGTTGATTGGTGGCCCAGGGTTTGTCCGGACCGAATTGCTGCATGCACGCTTTCCAAAGCGCGATGGCTCGCGTGGCGATCAGCCCGCCCGCCGACCACACCAATGACTCTATGTTGCCCCGCGACTGTACGAATTCACGCACCAGCACATTCATGGCGGGGCCGGTTTCCAAGAAGACGAAGAAGAAACGGGGATCCTCCGTCACCCTGGCAAATTGCTGGAGAGCACGGGTGTCGTCGCCATAAACAAGCCCCTTCAGGATCAGCTCTTTGGCCGCTTTGGCCGCCTGCATGTAGACGTAGGCCTGGAGGTGGTACTGGTACCGGGAGACCGCATAAACCACCGCCGAGTCAACGGGCACCCCGTTTTGGTTGCTGAACGTCTTCAAGTCGATGATGGCCTGCGGCTTCAAGTAATCGAACCGCGACTTCATCGGCACCCCATCCTCGGTTGTCCAGAACACCGACACCTCCGGCAACCCACCCGTGAAGGCGGCGTTTGCGTCGTCGTTGGAGTGGATGGCCTCCTTGGCCCGCAGGCACTGTTGGTAGAAATCCTTGGACAAAACCTCTCTGTCCCCGGCAGCCACCTCCTCCTGAAAGGCACTCTTGATCACTGGCCAGAGCAGGCAACTGGGCTCCACATCAAGGATGCGATATGACATCTCCTCCAGAGTGCCGGACTTCTTCAGACCGAGTTCCCCGCACTTTTCCCGAAGAGCCTCGACACCCTGCAGACAGCCGGGGTAGTCTTCGGGACGTGCTTCTGCCAGATACTTGCGGTTGAAGGCATCAGCCCCCTCCAGGACGATCTTATGAATCGCTTGGCCCAACACCTTGGCTGGTGTGCTGGATTCATCCACCCGATTGGGATCCAGATATTGGTGCCAATAGGTCAGTGGGCTGGCCCCCATGGCCTTGATGCCGCTGGCGGACAGCGATGGATCAGCGTGGTATTGCTCGGCTGGCAGGTTTAAATAGACGCCGTTTGGGATCAGCCCTGCCTCGTTGCTGCTGTATGTTTTTTTCGTGATTGACATGCTTCATTCTCCCTTGTGTACGATATTGCTTTGTTTTCCCCGTGGATTGCTTCAGGCGGTTGGGCGATTGGAAAAATGCTCGCCCATGAACCCGTAGCGGATCGAAATGCGGCACATTCTCTTGATTGCATAATGGATTGTTCTCTGGGACATCTTTATCGAACGGGCGATCTCGGCAGCACTCTCCTCGATCAGGCGCATGGCCAGGGCAAAAAGGCTCTGGGGCAACAAACCAA
>JADGCO010000189.1 GCA_015228935.1 Magnetococcales bacterium
CAAATCTTGAAAAGCACCCAGACCATGATCAAACTCTTCCCCTTTTTGCCACCTTGCGGAGGATAACATACTCTGGAAAATCTTCGCAAGTCTATGCAAATGTGAAAGCCAGACGGTGTCTTGTTCCAGCCGAATTTCGAACATGCCGTTTTTGGTCTGATACATGTTGATTTCATTCATGATCTGTTCCTGAAGTTCCCGTGTGTCTGAAAGAGTCTGGCAAGTTGGCATGCGATACGGCCCGACCAAAAAAATTCTTTTTCACGAGTTGTGTGGCGGGTTTTTCTCGCAGAACCGTTGTGACGCACCTGACCGACACGAGCAGGGATGGCAATCACGAGTCGATTCAGAATCGGGTTTGACTTTTGACGTGTCAGTGACGATACGTAATCATGCCCGTCTGGTATCTGAAAATCGCTGGAACAATAAATCGGGAGTCCATTCACATGGCGCGTTCGGATCTTTTGCTGGACCTGGTACGTTCAGGGACACGGGGTGATCAGGCCCTGTTTCGCAAAACGCTGGAAGCCATCATCAGTGAGGAGAGATCCAGGCAGCATCATGTGTTGGCCAATCGTCTTGCCGCATATCTTGGCCATGGTCCGGGGAATATTCCCGCTTCGTCTGGCACACTTCAGCCATGGCGAGCCAATGGTGGAGGAAGTGATTTTTTGTTTGAAACAACGCCCAATCGTCAACTGGAGGATTTGATCCTTGCCGATACATCTCTTGCAGCTTGTCGGGAGCTGATTGACGAGCAGCAACGGGCCGATCTGTTACGCGCACATAATCTGGAACCGCGCCACCGGGTATTGTTGGCCGGACCGCCCGGCAATGGCAAGACATCTCTGGCCGAGGCATTGGCCTATGAATTGTCCATCCCTTTGCTGGTGGTGCGTTATGATGCCGTCATCACCAGTTTTCTCGGTGAAACCTCATCCCGTCTTGCCAGGCTGTTTGATTATGTCCGCACCCGACATTGCGTCCTTTTTTTGGATGAATTCGATGTTTTGGGCAAGGAGCGGGGTGATGTTCACGAAACCGGGGAGATCAAGCGGGTTGTCAGTTCGCTGCTACTCCAGGTTGATGCCCTTCCCAGTCATGTTGTGGTGGTCACGGCGACCAACCATCCGGAGCTTTTGGATCGGGCGGTCTGGCGGCGATTTCAACTGCGATTGCACCTGGATCACCCTACCCGCGCCCAGGCTGAAAAGTGGTTCCAACGTTTTGCCGACAGGTTTGAACAGAAACTTGGGTATACACCTGGTCTCCTGGCTGAAAAACTCTCAGGCGTGAGTTTTTCGGAACTGGAGCAATTTGGACTTGACATCCAGAGGCGTTATATTTTATCAATCCCCAATGATAATTTAAAACAGATCGTCACCGAGCGATTGGCCCAGTGGCACAATCGATTTTCCATGAACTGCCATGCCAGTACGCCTGCCAAGGTTTTCAATGACCCAACGCCCGCTTCTTCTCCTGCCGGTTCCAGGAAGTCCAATCGAACGCAAAAAAAAGAGGGGAGGTTCCGGGAAGATGGGCCTTCCGTCCTGCCAGAGGCAAGCAGTCAGACTTGCACCCCGTTTCCAGGCACTCCAAAAAGCGTTTGAGGAAAAACAAGCCCTGTTGCGTTCGGATGTAGCTGGAATTGTACCGGAAAATGTCCTGGTTTTAGAAACCATCGGCACGGTTGAAGATTTTCATTCTGCATTGAAAAAAATTGCTGGGCTGGAGTGGATGGGCGAATTTGATCCGGTGGATAAAATTCCACCGGATGATGATTTTTTTAACCTGAATAAAAAAGGAAATCGTGACGAGAAAGAGTTGCGTGGCAGGGTCTATCTGGCCTTATTCAATCATCGTGCATGGCATGAGCTGAAATCATTGTGGGAAAGGTGGCAAAAAGGGGAAGAGTTTGATCATGGTCTGGGTGCTTTTCAAGATTTGTTTGCCCATTTATATGATATTCGTCCATGGGGTATTCAGGATCGGTTTTTGGAAACAGGCGTGATGGATGATTGGCAGGATCGACTTGTACATGAAGTTGATTCCGTCCCGTGCGAAATTGAACTCTGGTTCCGCAAAACCCCATCCAAGCGATCCGAAACCGCAAGACAGGTCAAGGCCTTGGTGCAGCAGCAAGGCGGAAAAGTTTTGAAACAAACGATTATTGAGGATATTGGCTATCATGCATTATTGATCGAAGTTCCCGCTGCTGCCGTATCGCAAATTCTCAATCATGGTCAAAATGTGAATCTGGTGATGTGTGATCATATTCAGTTTTTCAGGGCCTCTGGCCAAATGGCCGCCGGCATGCCTCCTGGAGAGATATTTTATGAAACTCCGGTTTTGCCAACATTACCGGTTTCCAAGTTTTCCCCAGTGGCAGCCATACTGGACGGGATGCCATTGCAAAATCACGACAGATTGTCCGATAGATTGATTATTGATGACCCAGACAATTTTGAAGAGGCGTATCAGGCATCTGAAAGGAAACATGGTACAGCCATGGCTTCCTTGATCTTGTGGGGGGATTTACTGGCCAATGAGTCTCCCTTGCAACGTCCCCTGTATGTTCGCCCGATTATGCAACCCGATATTCGTGATTGGCGCAATTCAAGAGAAGAATCGATTCCAGACCATATTTTGGTGGTTGACTTGATTTATCGGGCGGTGCGACGCATTTTTGAAGGAGATGGTGATGAGCCTGCCAGTGCGCCAGGCATTATTCTGATCAATCTTTCCATTGGGATGCGAGATCGTCCCTTTGAAGGAGCGTTGAGTCCGTTGGCCCGGTTATTGGATTGGCTTTCCTGGCGCTACAGTGTGTTGTTTCTGGTCAGTGCCGGCAATCATGCCAATCCCGTAAAATTGGATATGTCTCCAAGTAAATTTCGTTTGTTACCAGAAATTGAGAAGTCAAAAAATATCCTTGCGGCTGTGGCAGCGGATGTGCGCAACCGCAGACTGTTATCCCCAGCGGAAGCCATGAATGTGCTGACCGTGGCCTCTGTCCATAACGATTATCCTAAATCCGGCAGTTGACTGGTAGTGACCTTGCCATCGGGGGAGGTTTGA
>JADGCO010000190.1 GCA_015228935.1 Magnetococcales bacterium
CGGAGCCTCCATCCTGGCCCAGGCCAACCAACAACCCCAGATTGCCCTGAGTCTGTTGGGCGGTCGCTAAAAAAAATGGGGGGAAACTCCCGGCGCATAAACAGGAGTTTCCCCCTGCATGATCGAATCAGTTCACTGGACATCCGTGCAGGGTTGTAAACGCGGTTCCATGGGGTGAAGGAGATACATCAGGCAGTATTCACAGGCGGGTCATGCAAACTGATCGTACCAATAAAAGAGGTTTTGATGGACAAGGATGAAATCAGCGGCAGATGCAGGATTCCGGCGAGCATGAAATCAGCGGCAGATGCAGGATTCCGGTATGCAGACAAGGGTAGAGTTGGCCCTTTATAAAGAACAGCTCATGGAGATCCATGGAAGGGTACATTGGGAATTAAAGGAATATTCCCTTTCAAGGAGGAGTATCGAACATGTCGATTTCATTGAATACAAATCTGGCATCGTTGAATGCCCAACACAATCTGTCCAAGTCCAGCAAGTTTTTGAGTGACACCTTTGAAAAATTGTCCTCGGGATTGCGGGTCAATCGGGCAGCGGATGATGCCTCCGGAATTGGCATTGGCACACGCATGTCAGCGGAAATACGGGGAATGAACCAGGCAGTTCGCAATACGAATGATGCCATTTCAGTATTGCAGGTGGCGGAAGGTGCCCTGGATGAGACCACCAATGCCTTGCAACGCATGCGGGAACTGGCGGTCCAGGCTGCATCAGGGACCCTGACAACAACGGATCGCACCAGTTTGAATACGGAATTCACCCAGCTTCTTTCCGAGGTGGATCGGATTGGGAAAAATTCCAAATACAACAACTTGAACCTTCTGACAGGATCATTCACGGCCGTTGCCATCCAGGTTGGGGCGTACAGCGGACAGGTTTTGTCCGTGACCATTCAGAGTGCAACGGCCACGGGATTGTGTTCCACCATGGCCACCATTGCCGGTGATGGTTCGGCGGCCATGTCTGCCATCACGACGCTGGATAATGCCATCCTGAGTGTTTCCAGCATTCGCTCCACCATCGGTTCTTTGCAGAACCGGTTTGAGTCGGTCATATCGACCCTGCAAAACACGGTTGTGAATACAGAAGCCGCACGCTCACGAATCATGGATGCGGATGTGGCGACCGAGAGCGCCAATTTGACCCGGGCGTCCATTCTGCAACAGGCCGGGGCGGCCATCCTGGCCCAGGCCAATCAACAATCGCAACTGGCCCTGGCACTTGTGGCAGGTGCGCGATGATCGGCGGGTGGGGGCATATCCTGTTCACCCTGTTTGCCCCCACCCTGAATTTTATCGAACGTTCCCGAATGGAAAGATCAACCCGGTCTTTTTATATGGAATATGGAATTCAATCAGTATTTTGTAGGGTTGATATGAGACCTGCGCCATAGATACTGCCATCGGAATTTGTTTTTTTGTCATGTTTCAGGAAAGCTTGAAAGTTTTTCTTGAAGTATTTTGATTAATATTGTCTAAAATAAAGAATGATCAAAAAAAATCGACAGAATGATTAAAAAAAAGCTCAAGAAAAAAAGTGAAACATCCGATAAAGTAAGTAAGAGAAGATGAACAGGCAAGATAAACATATTTGTTATTCAGTTTGAATAGCAGGATTAGGGTTGGTCCTGTAAAAAGCGAACAACTCATGCGTAACCATGGAAGGTAATAACGTAAAAAAACAGGAGATGAACAATGGGCCTTTCCATCAATACCAATATTGGAGCATTGTCTGCACAGAGAAATTTGAGCCTGGCTTCTGGGAAGCTTGCGAGTTCGTTTGAGAGGTTGTCATCTGGCCTGCGGGTCAATTCGGCAGCAGATGATGCCGCCGGCTTGGCAATTGCCTCCGGACTTACATCCCAGATTCGCGGCGTTAACATGGCGTCGCGGAATGTCAATGATGCCATTTCCGCCCTTCAAATCGCTGAAGGCTCTCTTGAAGAGACCACCAACGCCTTGCAACGGATGCGGGAACTGGCCGTGCAGGCATCATCCATGACCTTGACCACGACGGATCGCACGAGCTTGAACTCCGAATTTGCCCAACTTCTTTCGGAAGTTGACCGGATTGGCAAGAATGCCCAATACAATGGCAGATATCTACTCACCGGCTCCTTTACAGCGGTTCAGGTCCAGGTGGGTGCGTTCAGTGGACAGATTCTGTCAGCCACCATTCTGAGCGCAACGGCCACTGGCTTGTGCTCGGCCCTGGCAGGCATCACCGGTGATGGTTCCCAGGCCATGTCGGCCATCACAATCCTGGATAATGCCATCGCGAGTGTCTCTTCGATCCGGGCCACCATTGGATCCTTGCAAAACCGGTTTGATTCGGTGATCTCGACTCTGGCGAATCAGTCTGTGAATACCGAATCTGCCCGTTCAAGAATCATGGATGCAGATATTGCCTCGGAAACCGCCAACCTGACCCGCAACTCGATTTTGCAACAGGCTGCTGCGTCGATCCTGGCCCAGGCCAACCAATCACCCCAGATTGCACTGACCTTGCTCGGCGGTCGGTAAACAAGTCACACAGCCGGGGGAAGGGGGTACCTCTTCCCCCGGCTGATCACGCAATCATTGTGGAGTATGCCATTCTGGCTGTCGGGGTCGGGATCCTCTTGGTGGTCATGGGGTCCAGGGGCTGGCGACCGGACAGGTCCAGGACAGAGTCCTGGTGGGGTTTGGGGCGAGAGCCACCCAACTGAATAACTGTTTTTCCAATGACCGAAACGATGATCAAGACCTGAGCCGGATGGAACATGAAAATCTGTTGAATCGTGAAGCCGGTTTGTGTAGAAAATCTCAAGAATAATTTGGTCATGACTGTTGAATAAAAAAGGTAACCATTCAGAACCCCTTCATTAAAAGGATTTGACATGGAAGACTTTGTTGG
>JADGCO010000191.1 GCA_015228935.1 Magnetococcales bacterium
CTGGACCCCCATCTCAGTTTTTCATTCGTTTTTTTTTTTTTTGAAATTAACAAGTTATTAGACAGCCTCTCAGGGAGACACACCATGGAGAGTTTGGCGACGGTACCTGGCAAGAATCCGGTCACGACAAAACGCGGCATGGTCTGGATGCAGGGGAAACCCTCGGCTTGGGGCCTGCCTGCCGGACCCCAACCCTTGCTGGCCGGCGTGGTTCCGGCCGGATTTCCCTCACCGGCGGAACATGCCGTGGAAGATCGCATCGATTTGAATGAACATCTGGTGAGCCATCGCGAGGCCACTTTTTTCATGCGGGTGCGCGGCAATTCGATGACCCGGGCCGGAATTCACGACGGCGATCTGCTCGTGGTGGATCGTTCCCTGGAACCGGTTGAGGGGAGTGTGGTGATTGCCGTCCTGGACGGGGCTTTTACGGTCAAACGCTGGCAACGCCATCCGAAAGGGGTGTTGTTGCAGGCCGCCAATCCCGGCAGCGCCGATATTCTGGTCGGACCTGAACAGGAGCTGGTCATTTGGGGGGTGGTGCGTTGGGCCATTCACCGGGTTTGACCCATGTCTGCCCGTCTGGCCCTGGTTGACTGCAATAATTTTTACGTCTCTTGCGAACGGGTGTTTGATCCCACCCTGGAGGGGCGTCCCGTGGTCGTGCTGTCCAACAACGACGGCTGCGTCGTGGCCCGGTCGCCGGAAGTCAAGGCCTTGCGGGTTCCCATGGGCAAACCCTGGTATCAATTGCAGGACTTGGCCCGGCAGCACAACATCATGGCCCTCTCCAGTAATTATACCCTCTATGCCGACATGTCGAACCGGGTGATGACCATTTTGGCCGGCCTGGCCCCACGCCAGGAGGTCTACTCCATTGATGAATGTTTTCTGGATCTGCAAGGGGTGCCGGGCGAGGCAACGCGGCATGGTCAAACCATGCGGACCACCCTGCACCGGCTGTTGGGTCTGCCGGTCTGTGTTGGCATTGGCAGCACGAAAACCCTGGCCAAGCTGGCCAATCATGTGGCCAAAAAAAATCCGCATTATGGTGGTGTATTTGATTTTTCTTGTTTTTCTGCTTCGGAGCAGACCCGTCTGCTCGGCGGTATCGACGTGGCCGAGGTGTGGGGGGTGGGGCCGCGTACCGCCGAAAAGCTGGCTTTTCTTGGTATTCGCAGCGTCCTGGATTTGCAGCGCACCCGCCCGGAGACCCTGCGCAAGGGGTTTTCCATCCTGCACAAGCGCATGATTGCCGAGTTGAACGGCCAGGCCTGTCTGCAATTGGCGGAGGTGACCCCGCCTCGCCGGCAGATTGTCTCTTCGCGCTCTTTTGGCATGCGGGTTCTGGAGCGGGATGACTTGTTGGAGGCGGTGACCATGCACGCTGCGCTGGCCGGGGAAAAGCTGCGTCGGCAGGGGTCTGTGGCCGGTGCCTTGGGGGTTTTCATGCACACCAATCCATTCCGGGTTCAGGATCCGCAATACAGTGGTCATCTGACTCTTCCCCTGCATCCTGCCACGGATGATACCCTTTGTCTGGCCCGGGTGGCGCGGCGGGGTGTGACGCGACTGTTCCGGTCCGGGTTTGCCTACCACAAGGCCGGCGTCATGCTCATGGAATTGCAGGAGAGACGCCAGACAACGGGCACTCTGTTCGAATCCAGGGCGGAGCAGACCCGTTCGCGTGCCCTTATGGAGATCATGGATGCCGTCAACCGGCGGATGGGACGAGGAACGCTCCATGTGTTGGGTGAAGGTCTTGAACAACGTTGGCGGGCACGCGCCAATCGGCGTTCGCCACGGTACACGACATGTCTGGATGAACTGCCTATTGCCAACGCATGATTTTTTTTTTAATCATTGGCTCCTGATTCGTGGCACGGCATACCAGTTATCGCTGGCATGCGCTTGTTTGGCGTGCTATACAAGTATAGCACTGGATAAAGGAGACAATCATGCTGGCCATCAGACTGCCCGCCGAAGTGGAAAAGCGCCTTGATGCCTTGGCACGGGCCACGGGCCGAACCAAAACTTTTTATGCTCGTGAAGCCATTCTTGAGTACCTGGATGATCTTGAAGATATATACCTTGCCGAACAGCGTTTGCTCGACCTCCGTGCCGGGAAAACCCAGGCCGTTTCGCTCGAAGAGGTCATGAAACGCTATAATCATCAGCAGCATTGAGGATTTCACTGTGTGCATTCTTGTGGTACGGATCGGAAATCGTCGTGAAGTCTATCGTAATCTTTGAACGCAAAGGTAAAATAATAACTTTCTAAAAACCTGACAGGTGCGAAACAAGGTGGGATGACATGCAGTTTCAGGATTATCTTTTGGCCAACCATCGGTTTGTCATCATCATTCTGGTTTTGCTCTTGGCGCGTTTGCGCCATGCCTCATCTGGCAACCGTTTTTTGATTGGTTTTGTCAATTTTTTTGGCACTGTCCTGCACGAGTTGGCGCATTATCTGGTTGGATGGCTTCTTCTGGCCAGACCGGGCAGGCTCTCTCTTTGGCCAAGGCAGACGGCGCATGGTTTTGTGCTGGGCAGCGTTTCTTTCGGTAATTTAAGGTTTTTCAATACCTTGCCAACCACCCTGGCCCCTTTGTTGCTTCTTTATGTG
>JADGCO010000192.1 GCA_015228935.1 Magnetococcales bacterium
CTCCAGGGATGCAACCACCAGGGTGATGTCATTTCCCCTGGCAGGCCAACCAGGAAAAAGATTCCCGCCAACTCGTGTTTCAAACACAGAGGGGCATTGATCCAATTTAGGATCCGTACCTGGATTGCCTTACAATAACCTGAGTTAAATTGGTTTTGGTTTTCTGTAATCATTAAATATTTTTAAAAACAAAGAATTGGTGCGCCGCATGGCACATTTCCAGCTTCGATGATCAGAAGATGGTGTACCTCACCAGCCGTGTGAAGAAGGTCGCCAGGAAGGTGGGGCCACCATCTTGCTCCAAATCCTCCATCACCGTTTTCCAAATCTGCCGACTTGGGTCGAGTCGAAAGTGTTTTCCTCCAATCTTGACGCGCTTCGTGCATGGACAAACCGGGCAATTGATGCACGTTCGTTGCAGGATGTCTTTGACGACGCAGCCCCCAGGGTGATGTCATTTTCATTGACACATTCCGGAATGGCGGGCACTCCGTCAACTCACAAGTCTGCATACGCCTCAACCGGAACCAAGATCGTCTTCATAGGTTTCTTTCCGGTATTCTGAATGGCAAGGAAATCCCTTTCGATTTTTTTCAAGACGACGGCTTCAAAATATCGCTCCCCACAGAATTCGCATTCCAGGCAGGGAACATCCGTTACCACCAGAAACCGTTCACCACTTCGGTAAAGGTATTCAACCTGTTTGTCCGCCATGTTCCTATGGCCGCAGAAAGGACATTTTCCAGTCATGTCAGTCACCCCTTTCAAATGGTGTTTTGAACTTTGGCGGCGTGGGGATGTAGACCGTAATGATCACCATCCGGTTGCCCAATTTCCCGCACACCACATGCACGGGCTTGCCCCCATGCGTGAATCCGGCCACAAGGCAACTGTCACCCCGGCCCGTATCTGCATATTGCTCCAGTATCCTGCCGTTCAGAATGGCCTGTTCCACCTCTTCAAGGCTCAGGGTATCGTTATGCCTTTCTTGATCGCCATGGTGCGAATAGAGATAGGCGTCATCCCCCACGCATTCTTGAATCCACTCCAGAGCCAGCATGACCTTCCCCCCTTCCTTACTGCCCCATCGCCAGCAAGGCAACGGCCTTGGCCTTGTGACCAGGAGCCAAGTGCGCATAACGTTCTGTCATCGTGATGGATGCGTGCCCCAACAAATCCTTCACGACATACAAATCAACGCCCCGCATCACCAGTTTGGAGGCAAAATCGTGGCGGCAATCATGCAGATGAAAATCCACGATGCTGGCCCGTTTCAGCAAACCGGCCCAGGCAGTCTTGAGGCTGGCCATTTTCTGGCCATTCCGGCCTGGAAATACCAACCCTTCTTCTTTTGATTGTTCGCGCCATTTTTGCAAAATCCCAAGCGCAATCTGATTCAAATGGACATGGCGCGTCTTGGCCGTTTTCGCGGTCCGGGCTGTTACCGTCAGCGTTTCGGTCTTGAAATTGACCGCAGACCACTCCAGCCCCAAAATCTCCCCGCGCCGCAACCCCGTATGCAGAGCCAACAGCACGATTGGCTTGAGATGATCGACAAAGGCTTTCCCCTCCAGGTTGGGGAGTGGCTCCATGCCCCTTTGCAGCAACCAAGCATTGTGCGACTCCCGCCCTTTGCGGATTTCCTCTTCCCGCGCATCCAGGGCGTTCAGCAAGCGTTTCTCTTCATCCGATTCCAGATACCGTACCCGTTCATCATCCACCACGGCAAGCGGTTTCAATCCCTTCAGGGGATGGACGCTCAACACGCCTTTCTCTTCAGCATGGGAAAGCATGGCCCGCAAGGCGTTCACATCCCCGGCAGCAGAAACCCGTTGATCTCCGTGTCGATGACCTCATAGAGCTTCTCGGCGGGTTCCAGGGATTTTACCAGAGTGACGGTCAATTTCTTTTGCATGCCGTGTTTGCCCCCTTTCCGCCGCAACTCCATTTAAGTCCATATCAAGTCCACCGTGAATGCACGGCACCGGAAATCCAGTGAACCGGAATGAGTGCAGCATAGCATAAAATTGCAATAAATTGCAATATGTTATCTGTTGATCTAGGATGGAATGGTGTGCATGGAAGTGGACTGAAAAAACCAGTGGAAACGCCTTCAAACGCAGGGGTCACAGGTGCAGAATGGGCAGCACGGAGTTAGCCGCCAACCTGTTCCGTGCCACCCAGACCGAGGAAAAATTGCGCCGCGACAAGGTGCGGGAGAAACGTCAGGCCAACGACACGCATTTCCAGGTAGGACGCAAGGTGCGCCAGACTATCCAGGATTTGGGCGGTGCCATGCCTGAAGATATGCCCATTCCCGATAAATCCATTCAGCAACTGGAACGAATCAACAAGACGGTAACAATTTCCTCTACAATCAAGCGGAGGGACAAGTGATGGCGGCGTGAGCGATATGGGACGCGGAGATGGAAGGGTAGGGCAGCCACCAACGGTACCGACACCACCGACACGTTGATTTTCTCTCCTGGCAGCCATCGTGCCGCCACTCCC
>JADGCO010000193.1:0-1534 GCA_015228935.1 Magnetococcales bacterium
GTCTCCGGTCTCGTCGTCGCCACCACCAGATGGCCGCTACCATCCGCGAGGGGATAGCGCATGTGCCAGAGGTGTCCCTCTTCCTCTTCGGCGACCACTTCCAGATCCGAGACGGCAGTCAGCAGGACCGGATCCCAGTTGACCAGGCGTTTGCCGCGATAGATGAGGCCTTCCTGGTAGAGCCGGACAAACACCTCGGTCACGGCCCGTGACAGACCTGGATCCATGGTAAAGCGTTCCCGCGACCAGTCGCAGGAGGCACCGAGACGCCGCAACTGGCGCACGATGGTACCACCCGAGGTATTGCGCCACTCCCACACCCGGCGCACAAACCCCTCCCGCCCCAGATCATCACGGGTGCGGCCTTCGGCTTCCAGTTGCCGTTCCACGACCATCTGGGTGGCGATGCCGGCATGATCGGTGCCTGTCTGCCAGAGGGTTGTCTCACCCCGCATGCGATGGTAGCGAATCAGGGCATCCATGATGGTGTCCTGGAAGGCGTGCCCCATGTGCAGATTGCCGGTCACATTGGGTGGGGGGATCATGATGCAATACGCCGGATTTCCCTCCTGATGGCGCGGTGCAAAATAGCCCCGATTTTCCCAGACACTGTTCCAGTGTCGTTCCACACCGGTCGGTTCGTAACTTTTCGACAACTCTTCAGCCATTGCCAACCATCGCCGTCACCACGGTCCTTTCCCATCGACTCGTGAAATGTTGATCATTAGTGACTATTCAGCTCCCCCCATTAAAAAACGTTCGAAAAACTGGGAAGGAGGTCCAGGAGGAAGGGCTGTGCCCTTCCTCCTGGCGGGGTTTGGGGCGGAGCCACAACAAAATCTTTCATATCAAATCCTTTTTTTGCAAGGGTCCTGAATAGTTACGATCATTATTCCTTGCCATCGCGAATCCGTTCAATCTCCTGGCGAATGGCCTCTTCCAGCATGCCGGGCAGCATCTCTTCAAGCATGGTCCGGGCCAACTCCTCGACCATCCGTTCCACCCGCTCCCCAAAAGCTGCCTGCAAAGCTGCCGGAGAGAGATTATCAGCCGACACAATCGGTTCAGGACTAGGCTCTTTTTCCTCTGGCACGTCTAGGATTGCCGTGGCCGGCTGTTCCCCGGAGAGAGGCCGATCATCGACCAATGGCACGGCTGGTGCTGCCGTGGCCAACTCTTCTCTGGAGAGTGGCTGCTCATCAACCGATGTCACGACTGGCATCGCCGTGGCCAACTTTTCCCCAGAGAGAGGCTGCTCATCGACCAATGGCAGGGCTGAGGTTGCCGTGGCCAACTCTTCCCCGGAGAGTGGCTCATCATCGGCCAACTGTTCGGCAATTTCGGGCACATCCTTTTTCTCCAACGCCGACTTTACCTGACTCTCGGCCATGGCCAACTCATCCTCGGACAGGGGTTGGTCATCGGCCAATTGTTCGGCAATCTCAGGGTCTGCCATCTCCCCAACCATTTTTTCTTCGGTTTCGGTTTCTTTCTGCTCCTCCTGAGGCTCTGCGTTCTCCCCGGCCAGATCCTC
>JADGCO010000193.1:1631-2284 GCA_015228935.1 Magnetococcales bacterium
CTCAGGTTCAGGCTCAGACACACCCCCGGGCAGCTCCTCAGGTTCAGGCTCAGACACACCCCCGGGCAGCTCCTCAGGTTCAGGCTCAGACACGGGCTCAGATACAAATTGAGATACCTCCGGTTCATCCCCGGCTTTTTCCACACCGGCCAATGCCTGATCCTCCGCAGATTCCCCTTCTCCGGTCGCAACCGGCACCAACGGAGTTTCCTGCACCAATGTATCAGGTGACAATTCCAGGGGTTCCTCGTCATCGACACCTTCGACCGGCAAGGGAGGCGCTCCTCCAGCCTCGCCCGCATCCAGGGCTTTTTCCTCCTCCGGACCACCATCCTCAGGCAATGCTTCCCCGGCCAGAGGCTCTTCACCAGCCAAGTCGCCCTCCTTCAACTCCAACGGCTCCTCGCCAGCCGGTTCCCCTTCCTTCAATTCCAGGGACTCTTCACCACCCAGGTCGCCCTCCTCCAGCTCCAAAGGCTCCCCGCCAGCCGGTTCCCCTTCCTTCAACTCCAACGGCTCCTCGCCAGCCGGTTCCCCTTCCTTCAATTCCAGGGACTCTTCACCACCCAGGTCGCCCTCCTCCAGCTCCAACGGCTCCTCACCAGCCAGTTCCCCCTCCTTCAACTCCAACGGCTCCTCGCCAGCCAGTTCCC
>JADGCO010000194.1 GCA_015228935.1 Magnetococcales bacterium
GGGATGGGGGTCCAGGGGGAAGGGCTGCGCCCTTCCCCCTGGCGGGGTTTGGGGCAGCGCCCCAACCGACTGACGATCTCCACTCGGCACGGTGGTTTTTGGGTGGTTCCCTGGGATTGTTGGCCCTGGGCATCATTCTGGGTGGCATCATCCGGGATGACAGTGTCATGGTCACGGCCCATTACCATGCCACGGTCGGAGCCGTGACCCTGGCCTGCATGGGCTTGACGGGTTATCTGTTGCCCTTGCTGGGTTTCGGGCGATTTTCTCCGCTGTGGTTCCGCCGCCAGGCGCTGCTGTGGACGGTGGGTTTTCTTTGTTTGATTGTGGGGTTGGCCTGGTCCGGCCTGCACGGCGTGCCCAGAAAAACCACCCTCGATGGTGTGACCCACGGCCCCGGTTTGCTCGGCATGACCCTGATGGGAACCGGCGGAGTCATTGCCTTGAGTTCCCTGTTTCTTTTTCTGGGCATGGCACTGCGGGCAGTACTTATGCCGGAACACCGACAGGAGGCATCATGACTGCCATTTTTCAACCACGCCGCAGGTTGACCATTTTTCTGACCTTGCTGGGCATTGCCGTGTTGGGCAGCATCATTCATGGGTTGCCGGAGTGGAACCGGCTTCCACCCTTTTTTGCCAATTTTCTGCTTTTGGATCCGGCTCACCAGAACAAAACCAGCTTATCCCCGCCACCGTCGATCCAGAGACCGGAAGATCCGGCGGCAAAAGATCCGGAAACCTGGATCCAGGATGCGACAACCAGTGAGGATCTGGAAATCCGGCAACATTTTTTTCAGGGAGCCATGATGCTGCATGCCCAGCAGTTTGATCATGCCGTCACGGCCCTGCATTGGGTGTTGCAGCGCCGACCCGAGTTACCCGAAGCCCATGTCAACATGGGCTTTGCCCTGTTGGGACGAGAGGAGCTGCCGGCGGCCCGGGATTTTTTCCAGACCGCCATCAATCTGCGCTCCACCCAGGCCAATGCCTACTACGGCCTGGCCCTGACTCTGGAAAAACTGGGGGATCGACCCGCTGCCCGCGGTGCCTTGCGGACCTTTGTTCACCTGACCAGACCGGACGATCCATTCCTCGCCAAGGCGCAAACCACCCTGGCCGAGTGGGAAAAAGCCGAACCCGCGCAAAATCTTTTCCCTGTGGATCAAAAATGATCTACATTTGGCTCGTGTCAGGATGATTCATGAGAGGGTACGAAACCATCAAACAACCTCGTAGCTATTGAAAGACAAACTGGCCTGAAGTTGAAATGAGGGGTTATGGAAATACGTTATCCAGCCATTTTGACACCCGAAGAAGGTGGATATACCCTGCAATTTGTGGATCTTGAAGAGGCCTTCACAGAGGGAAACACCCTGGATGAGGTCTTATTCAATGCCACTGAAGTACTCTCTTTGACTCTTATTGGACGTTTGGAAGAAGGGGTTGCCATCCCGGAGGCCAGCACGCACCTGCAAGGGGTTCACATGATTGCTCCAGACGCCAAAACCCAGGCTGCCCTGTTGATGCGCCTGGTCAGAAAAGAACGACGCATTGCCGACATGGCCCATGCCGTGGGGACCTCCTGATCCGTCGCAAAACGCCTGGAGAATCTGCACATTGGCCAATACTCAAACGATTGGGAAAAACCTTGGAGAGTGATCAAGGCCCCTCGGCCTTTTCAACACCAAAATCCGCCTGACCGGTCAATTCAGAACGTTCGTTGCGTTCCAGCCACGCATGTATACCTTGATGGTGAGGCGGCATATCATTCTTATCAAGGTACGGAGGGAATAAATCAAGTCCTTCATCGCGATTCAGAACATCACGTATTTTATTGATTCTCTCCATTATATTCTGATTACTTCCCTTGTTGTCCTGCCATTGAGAGTAACCGGCAGCAAACCGGCAAATGCTTCCCTCCCACGGTGACAGGAAAAGCCCATCCTGGTGGACCAACCAATGAACGGGGTAGGGCTTTTCGGCAAAGACACCTTTCATCGTTTCCCAGCCGACAAAGACACATTTCAATTTTGGCTGATAACGACGACCGACCAACAGATCAACCAGGTCCATCGACGCAACAATCGGTCCAGGTCGTGCCAATTTCGACAATCGGAACCCAATGTCCATGTCAGGTCCGATAAAATCTTCGACCTGTCTGCCCTTGGAATGTTCTACAACAACGCGCCTGTTGCGAATGGGAAAACCTGCCGTCCATGCCGTTCCCTTGAGGCTCAGATTGCTGTGTTTTTTCCGAATATTTTCTTGATGATTGCGAATAG
>JADGCO010000195.1 GCA_015228935.1 Magnetococcales bacterium
CACCGCCTTTTCAAATTGCAGATGAAACCGCTGGGCATTCAATAAACCGGAAAAACTCGTGGCAGAACACCTGGCCCAACTGCGGGAGGCAGGGTGGGACGGCACCTGCCCCCCCAACAATCCCGATGCCTGGGTGGGGGTGGAAATTGCCTGAGAGTCTTGTCTTCCCCGTTCAGGTATGCCATGAATAGATGTTCATCCTGTCGCGTCCCTCTGGCAGGCCAGGAGCAACAAACGGGAATTTTATTGGAAGCAGTGGTATGCCGCCTGACCCGACAAATTCTGAATTGCCATGGATTCCCGACACCCTGGCCGGCATCGACCTGACGGCAGGCCTGTGCAAGGCCAATGGCAATCGGCACCTTTACCGAAAATTGTTGCGCCTGTTTCATCAAAACAACAGCGATATCGATCAAAAAATTCTGGCGTTGTTGCAGACCGGAGACCACCCGACCGCCCGTCGTCTGGCCCATACCATCGTCGGCGTGGCCGGCACTCTGGGTGCCCATGCCCTCCAGATTGCCGCCAAAACCCTGGAACAGGCCATCACCCGGCACGATCCCGACATCACCTCCCGGCACCCCGAATCCCCCTGGCACCTGTTCCAAAACGCGCTGCACGTGGTCATCCAGGCCATCGCGACGCTGGAACAAACAGATCAGGATCAACACCCCCCACCAAATTCAACACCTTCTTTGCCCATACCCCTGACAGATGAAGAGATACAGGCCATCGTCCCGCTTGCGTACAAATTGGCCGAACTCCTGGAAACAGATATTTCAGAAGCCATGCACCAGTTCGACCTGCTCAAATCCCGCCTGGCAGGAACCGACCATGCCGACCATGTGACCATTCTGGAAGAACATTTGACCCTCTTCGATACGGACGCAGCCGGCCACACCCTGGCTCGACTCACCCGGGCACTGCACGACACCATGCCACGAGAAACCCATGCCTGAATCTCATCCAGAACGGGAAGTGGTCCTGATTGTCGATGACACCCCCGAAGAACTCCATGTCCTGGTCGAAACCCTGCGCCACGATTACCGGGTCATTGCCGCCCGGAGCGGACACAAGGCGCTGGAACTGGTCACCAAAACACCTCCGGATATCATCCTGCTCGATATCCTGATGCCCGACATGGACGGATACGAATTGTGCCGCCGTTTGAAACAGTTGGATGGTGTCCAGGATATTCCCGTCATCTTCCTGACCAGCCTGACCGACATGGAAAGAGAGATCCAGGGTCTGGCCATGGGAGCCGTGGATTACATCCACAAACCCTGGAACATTCCCATCCTCCTGGCCCGGGTCGCCAACCATCTGGAACTGTTCCGTACCCGGCGGACGCTGATTGAACAAAACCAGGCCCTCCTGGAGATGGCCCGCCTGCGGGAAGAAGTGGAACGCATCACCCATCATGACCTGAAAGCCCCCCTGAACGCCATCATCGGCCTGCCGCAATATCTCCTCGAATGCGACAATATGACCGAAGAACAGGCGCTCTTCCTGCAACAAATCCAGGATTCCGGTTTTCGCCTCCTGGAAATGATCAACCGCTCCCTCGACCTGTACAAAATGGAGGTGGGGACCTATCTCTACCACCCCACCCAGGTGGACATCATGCTGTTGATCCAAAAAATTTCCAAAGAAAACCGTGTTTTGCTCAAGGGTCACAACCTGACTTTGCACATTCGCGACGCCCAGGGGATGGTCCCGGCCAGCTTCACGGTCCTGGGCGAGGCGTTCCTGTGCCACTCCCTGCTCGCCAACCTGTTGAAAAATGCCTTCGAAGCCTCCCCTGAACATGGCACAATCACGGTGACCCTGCTCCGCACGGAAACAGAAACAACCATCACCATTCACAACCATGGTGCCGTTCCAGCGGAAATTCGTGACCGCATGTTTGAAAAATATGTCACTTGTGGCAAAAAAGGGGGAACCGGCCTGGGAACCTATTCCGCCAGACGCATCACCCAGACCATGGGAGGAACCATTGCCCTGCTTGACTCGGTACCGGATACCACCACCATCCGGGTGTGTCTCCCCGCCGCCTTGCCGCATCCATCCGCACCAACCGACCGGCCTTGATCATCGGCCCGTATGCAAACCAATCCGTTGAATTCTTGATCGACATTGTATACTCTTCGTTCCTGCTCCCGTTCCCGTTCCACTGTGGATTTTTTATTGATTTATAAGAGGATTTGACATGAAAAACCTTGTTGGAGCTCCGCCCCAAACCCCGCCAGGGGGAAGGGCGCAGCCCTTCCCCCTGGACCCCC
>JADGCO010000196.1 GCA_015228935.1 Magnetococcales bacterium
ACAGCAACAATTTGACATTTAAGCGTTTTTACCGAAACATGTCTCGGAACTTCAGGTTAATCGCTTGACAGCAATGGTTCCCCCGCAGGCGCGGGGATAGACCGCCCTTCAGCGAGGGACTGGATCTGGGCATGCTGGTTCCCCCGCAGGCGCGGGGATAGACCGCCTGTTTGGCGGTTGGATGTTGCCGTTATACAGGTTCCCCCGCAGGCGCGGGGATAGACCCTCCTGGCAGAAAAGACCGAATTTCGCTTGACGGGTTCCCCCGCAGGCGCGGGGATAGACCCTTCCACTTGTGCGTCCCCCGCGATGGCATGGCGGTTCCCCCGCAGGCGCGGGGATAGACCCTGGTAGTGTCCAGGCAGTCCGTGATGTTGTTTGGTTCCCCCGCAGGCGCGGGGATAGACCCTCAACTCTTGCACACATACGCCAGCTCCCCGTGGTTCCCCCGCAGGCGCGGGGATAGACCCGCCCTGCTCAGAGACCTGCTGTTGCCGAAGTTGGTTCCCCCGCAGGCGCGGGGATAGACCTTACCGTCGGTCTGCGGATGAAGCTCTCCTGGAGGTTCCCCCGCAGGCGCGGGGATAGACCTGGCGAGATACCTCGCCAGCCTTCGGTTTGTGGGGTTCCCCCGCAGGCGCGGGGATAGACCATAAGAGGGATTCCATGGCCGATTATTTGAAATGGTTCCCCCGCAGGCGCGGGGATAGACCCCAAGCGAGACGTACTTTGCGTATGACCTGGTTGGTTCCCCCGCAGGCGCGGGGATAGACCTTCTTGCCCCTTTCTCTGCGCACCATGTACGCAGGTTCCCCCGCAGGCGCGGGGATAGACCTGAGGTTTTCATATTGGATTCCCTGGGATCCTCGGTTCCCCCGCAGGCGCGGGGATAGACCCATTTCCGGGGCCGCAGCGATAAGGGATGCCGGGGTTCCCCCGCAGGCGCGGGGATAGACCCCCCAGATCCTGAAAGAGGTACCCCAACAGCAGGGTTCCCCCGCAGGCGCGGGGATAGACCGTTGGTCTGGGTGCCACGACGCCGATCTTCACGGGTTCCCCCGCAGGCGCGGGGATAGACCGTCCGAGAATGGCTCATGCGCCATGGCCACACTGGTTCCCCCGCAGGCGCGGGGATAGACCCTCATGATAGCCGCCCTGGGGGGGGTCTTATCGGGTTCCCCCGCAGGCGCGGGGATAGACCCCCGGGATTCGTTCACTCCGGTAAGTGTGCCTGGGTTCCCCCGCAGGCGCGGGGATAGACCACGGCCACATCAGCCCAGAGATTGAGAAGGCACGGTTCCCCCGCAGGCGCGGGGATAGACCGTCTATCTTTGGTCCGGTCTGGTCTCCTGGCCAGGTTCCCCCGCAGGCGCGGGGATAGACCCGCTACACAAGAAAAAAACACTATCCTGGAAAAGGTTCCCCCGCAGGCGCGGGGATAGACCTCGTCAGACCTGTCATCTTTGGTCCCGCAGACCGGTTCCCCCGCAGGCGCGGGGATAGACCTCCGGATTGGGTGCGTTCGATGCGAGACCAGTGGGTTCCCCCGCAGGCGCGGGGATAGACCTTTTTCATTTCAGTTCTCCGATCCGATTCTGATGGTTCCCCCGCAGGCGCGGGGATAGACCCTGAGTACCTTCCGCCACCCGGCGCGGACTGTCGGTTCCCCCGCAGGCGCGGGGATAGACCATGTTTGGATTTCCTCGTTTGCGATCCGTTGGGGGTTCCCCCGCAGGCGCGGGGATAGACCCAAATCAAGAACAGTCCCATGGGACCCTGTAAGGGTTCCCCCGCAGGCGCGGGGATAGACCGCACAGGTGCATGTCCTGGATATGTCATCGACCGGTTCCCCCGCAGGCGCGGGGATAGACCTAAGGGTGCCAGTTCACAAACAGGAAGAAGACAGGTTCCCCCGCAGGCGCGGGGATAGACCGTTTTCGACTCTTTTCGGTCTCAGCGTGGGCAGGGTTCCCCCGCAGGCGCGGGGATAGACCTGCGCCAGGCCAGCTATACCGCGACTGGTACTGGGTTCCCCCGCAGGCGCGGGGATAGACCCCAGGCCACGACCTCATTGACCGTCTTGACCACGGTTCCCCCGCAGGCGCGGGGATAGACCCTCTCCTTCTCAGGAAGGCCAGGGACTTTATTGGGTTCCCCCGCAGGCGCGGGGATAGACCATACCTGG
>JADGCO010000197.1 GCA_015228935.1 Magnetococcales bacterium
GGTCGGTCGGCATACCGCCTATGGCTATGGCATGCTGCTGCTGCGTCCGGCGCAGCGGAGAGAGTGATGCCCAGAGCGCCAGTCAAGGAGGAACGCCCAGAGCGCCGGTCAAGGAGGAACGCCCAGACGGGAAGGATCCAGGACATGACGGATGGTGCGCACATGTTCCGGTCCGTCGATCAGGTATTCCGCACAGGTCAGACGGGAGAAAAAATTGACTGATTCAGCCGTATAGCCGCCATTTTGATAAATGCCGACGTAATCTCCCACCTGTGGCGCGGGCATGAGTACGCCGTCTTCTGTATCAAGGGAACCTGAATGGTCCACTCCGGCCAGGATTACCGGTACCTGCGGTGTTCCCTCCGGATTGGAAAGATTGATGGCGCTTCCGGCCGGAAGATGGGGTGGAATCGCATCATCCAGGATGCAGCAGGTCATTTCCCGGGCCTGGCGGGTCTCTATGACCTTGGCAATATGAAGGGTTGTCAAGGGACCCAGGGCCGGGTCCATCTCCAGGACGGGAGAGATGGCAGGTGATGCGTGTTCCGCCATGAAACCGGCCCAAAGGGTTGATAAATTTCTATACAACTCAAGCCTGGCCTGAATATGCGGCCCCGCATGAAGAGGGCGTGCCGGACAGTTGGCAAAAATCACCCGTTCCGGCCATTGTCCAGTCATGTGCGCCAGTTCTGCAATGGCAGCGAGGGCGTGCCGAAAAGTCTCCAGTACCGGATCTGCATTCAGGTTGCGGGTCCCGGGATTGGGATCCGTATTCAGGCCGGAGGTCTCAAAATTGAAATAAAGCCCCCCAAAGCGGCATCCGGATTTATTACCCAGGGCTGTGATCAATGTGGCTCCCTGGTCCAGATCAAAACCGGAACAGGGGCCGGGTATGGGTATGGCAGCACCGGAATTGTCGCCGGAATCGTGTATGGGTGAACGGGGGTTGATGCGCAAGGCGAGTACGGCTTTGCGTCCCAGACGGCGGCCAATATGGTCGATACGTTCCAGTTCTGCCGCCGACTCCAGACTGATGGAACCGAGACCACTGCCGATGGCCAGTTCCAACTCCGCATCGCGTTTGCCGGAAACCAGGAAAGCAAGCCGTTGGGGATGCATGCCGGCAGAAATGGCCAGACGCAACTCCACACCAGAGGCCACGCTCAAACCATCCAGATGGGGTTGCATCCAGCGCAACAGATGGGGATTAGGCGTGGCACCGACCCTTCTGGAAAGAGCCGGATTGGCTGCCAGGGAGGCACGCAACTCCCGGATCCAGGCCACGATGGCCGGACCATCATGGAGGTAACAGGGTGTTCCCTTCGTGACCACAAAATCCAGTAAATCAACTCCACCAAAGGGCAGTGTATCCATCATGACCTTTGCAGACTCCTGCAAACAGGATTTTTTCCACCGGCCATGCCGATACCAGATCCGGAAACACCCGTTGGCTGAACATGAAAGCCCTTATCAGGACTTCGCCCCGAATCCCACCAGGACTCCGTCCTGGACCTGTCCGGTCGCCAGCCCCCTGGACCCCGATTCGTTGCCGAATGATGAACAGTTACGTGGTGTTCATGATTGAAGGGTGGAGTCTATGTCTGGTGGAGAGTCCATGTCAACGGCAGTTGCCGCAGACAACCGGGCGCGGGATTGAAGCAATCCTGTCTGGTCGGTCATCAGGTTGCCTGTTTGGAAGAAGGCCATCGATTGTCGTAAAAGATTGGCCTGCGAGGAGAGTTCTTCTGCCGTGGCGGCAATTTCCTCGGCGGCACCGGCATTGCCCTGGACCGTTCCTTCCAGGGTTTGCAACGCTTGCCGGATGCGTTCGGCATGGGCGTTTTGTTCGGCGCTGGCGCTGGCGATGCCACCAATCAAGCCGGTCGTTTTCTGGATATCTGGCACCAACTGCTGGAGCATTTTACCGGCACTCTCCGCCACGCTCATGCCGGAGGTGGTGATTTTGCCAATTTCGGCTGCGGCCAACTGACTGCGTTCGGCCAGTTTGCGTACTTCGGCGGCAACGACCGCAAATCCCTTCCCCTGTTCGCCAGCCCGGGCTGCCTCGATGGCGGCATTCAAGGCAAGCAGGTTGGTTTGTCGGGCGATTTCCTCGATGATGGAAATGCGTTCGATGATGTCGCGCATGGCCGTGA